>VSNJ01000141.1 GCA_009774235.1 Lachnospiraceae bacterium | reverse complement strand
GTTATATACAATAATTAGATTTACACATAAGTATTAATTTTTAATTAATTGAAATATTTCCAATATCAGTTTCTATAGATATCCTATAAGTTTCAGAAGAACCAGAAGCTGCCTGGTAAAAGTGCCTTTTCTGTTTATTGCCATTAAAGTCTATTGAGCCAAGGTCAGTTGACAATTCGATATCATAGTTAGAAATATCAGAGCTGGTATTTAAATCAACATTTCCTATATCATTATATACTTCAATATCTTTAAATTCACAATCTATAATATCAATATCACCAGTATCTGTTTCTATATTAGTTTTGCCAAGGTTTGATTTATTTAAATCAACATCTCCGACATCACCTTCTATTTCTGATGTTTCAAATATACATGATTTAATATCTATATCCCCAACATCAGATTCTATTGTTATATTTCTTATTCCAGTATTATTTATATTTATGTTTCCAATATCAGATGTAATATCTGCAATACTTAATTCTGTGCCAGAAGGTATTGTAAGAGTCATGCTGCATTTGTTATTATTGCGGCTCCAGCGTGGTTTAGATGGTTGTTCTAATTTAAATGTGCCATTTTTTACGCTGAAACTAGGTTTCATATATTCAACACAGTCATATTCAAGATAGTATTTATCACCTTGCTGGATAGTTATATTCATTATACTTGTGTCAATTTCGATTTTATCAAATGTATCTATATTTTCAGAATATGTTACCTGGTCCCATCTTGAGCCAGAATCGTTGTAATCATCATCAAAAGAAATAAAATCGAAAAAAGTTCCTATTCCAAATCCTACCCAGCCACCTATATGGTATACTGAGCCTAAAATTATACATGCAACAGTTATTATTGCTAAAGTTGTAAGATAAGCGGTTTTCTTCATAGCGCACCTCCTATATATTTATAAATTATAAGTTAATGTTTCTTAAATGCGCCGTTTAACACGGAACTTATTATTCCAGCTATTGGCCATATAATCCATGTGTACCACCAGCCGAAACTTAAGAAACTCCAGATAAGATATATACATGTTACTGTTTGCCAGTATACCGACATTATTGTTGCTGCTGTTGGTGATATATATTTTGTTTCAGGATGTTGTGATGATACATAATTGCCTGCAACAGTAGAAGCGTTGTTTAATTTTAAAAGGTGGTCATAGCTGCTGTTTGTGCTATATGATAATATAATTATAAATACACCTATTGCAACAATAACAAGTAATAACATGCCTGACATATCATCCATATCAAATCCACGGAATGATATATCCAGTTCATCAATTATAGCGGCAGGTACAAAGCTTACTACACACAGTATTATACCAACAGTCATAAGCAGTGCATAAGTAGTACAGTACCGTTCTTTCTGGTCATTAACGTAATTGGTAGTTGCAAAATCAGTAGAACAAAGTTCATTTTTTAAAAAGTCCCAGTGGTGCATGGTAATAGATGAATAAACAAACATAATAACTGCTGCCGCAATAGAGCCCATAAGGAAAAGAAGTCCAAATATATAACTTGTATCAAGGGCATCACATATAATTGCACCTGTAGGGGAAATTATACATAAAAGTACGCCAAGAGCCAGCCTGTATGCATATTTGGAACTGTCATGGAGATAACTTTTTGCTTCCTCCATAGTAATATTACGTCTTAAGCTGTCCTGTGATTTACTTTTTACAAAACTTCCTATTCCTAAATCTTCTGAAATCTCGTCAAGGTTTCCAAATTCTGCAATTACAGTACCTACAGCTTCATTATCGCTTTTGCCGTCTGCTATCAGTTCATTATATTTATCCTCCATCATCTGCCAAAGTTCATTTTTAGCCCGTAATACTTCTGGCGTATTTGGAAGATTGGCAAACATTGTTTCAAGATAATTCCTGATTGCTTCCATAGTCGTCCTCCTTTAAAATAAAATTTTCAATTACTTCTTTTGTCAGGTTCCATTCAGAACATTTTGTTTTGTAGTATTCACGTCCTGAGTCTGTGATGCGGTAGTAGGTTCTCCGTTTTCCGCTGCCTTCCTTGTCAGAAGAAAAGGATTCTATATATCCATTCTTTTCCATGCGGGTAAAAGCTGAATATAAAGTTGTTTCTTTAATAATGTACTTTTCATCTGTCAATGTCTTGATATGTTTGGATATCTCATATCCATATGAAGGATGCTGGAGAAGGAGAAACAGGATTATAGTGTCATTGTAGCCGCGTATTACATCGCTGCTGATACTATTCATGTTTATCTCTCCTTTCTTACGGCTATCGTATCAACGATTGTCGTTGCTACGTCTGTCGTACTACGGTTGATATAGTAAAAATAACATACATTTTAATTAATGTCAAGCGTAAAAATATAAAAATATTATAACTGGTTACTATTTACAACTAATATATATAATTTCTAATGGTTTTTTATATGTAAACCAGACAATATAAAAATAATCTGTGGATAAAAGATACCTGGAAATTATTTTATTGGGAATAGTAACATAATTAAAAAACAATTTTAAAGCATACAAAAAGAGTGGACTTTAATTTGTCCACTCTTAATAATTATTATTTAACTTTATTAAGCAAGCCCTTTAAAATGAAACCTCAAAGTATTCTTCAAGTTCTGCAATAGGAACAGGCCTGGCGTATTTATATCCCTGTATATAATCAAAACCATGTTGTATACTGTATTCATTATGTTCATCATTTTCAACACCTTCAACAAGAAGCACAAGTCCCTTTTTCTTAAAAATATTTACCATGCTTGACACAATTTCATTCATATCTTCATCATTTAAAGCTTTATATAAAATACTTTTATCAAATTTAATTGTCATAAAAGGAAGGGTAATTATCCTTTCAAGATTTGAATAACCTGTCCCAAAGTCATCAAGATAGAAACGTATCCCAGCATTATGTAATATTTCCATATTGCTGGTTACTGCATCATGGTCATTTATCATTGCGCTTTCTGTAAGTTCAAAGCGTACTTTTGAACATTCAATATGGTTATCTTTAATAATTCCAAGAAGTTCATTATGCAAGTTGTTATCTGACATTTCTATAGTTGAACAATTAACAGTAATTGCATCAAAATCATATTTTCCTTCTAATTTTTTTATTGTATGGCAGACTTTATTTAGCATTATACAAAACAGTTGTAAAACCAGAAGTATTATGTCTACAGGGACAAATATATATACACACATTACAATTGTTTTGGCGAGGTGTTTCTGGTTATGTATAGTAGTCCAAAGACAATATGATGCACTAAGTATGCCAATAATAATATAACTGTAGAAGAACGTTGTAAATTCTATTCCTGAAGAAGTAGTTTTATATAACATATCTTTACAAAGCAGGATATACATTATAATTATGTATATTGATGAATATACAGCTTCTATTGTTAGTATTTTTTTAAGTGATATACCAAGGCTTGGTGACAAAAGCATAATATAGTTAAATATAAGGCTGACAAGTATAATATAAAATATTAAAAACAGGATACATATTGTGTCAAAAAACGGCATGGCATATGTTTTTGGACTTGACGACATATATATTAGAAAAAGGTGCAAGGCAGTTGTTATTATTGATACAGTTATTCCTAGAAAGTTTATAAAATAAATTTTGGTTTTACGTGGTTTGGTATAAAGCATTAAGAAAAGAATCAGGAATGCAAATCCACCAAAACCAAGCTCTGCAATAAAATTATATTGGTCAGGCATATAGATACTCCTTATTAGTATTGTAGAAACTTTAGTGCCAATATGTACATTATACTATATATTTCCATAGAAAGGAACTATCTTTTTTCTATAATATGTTTAAAAATGTTATTCTATATGATATATTAATATGGGATACATCTCAGGTGTCCATAAAAAATGGCTGGTATTTGGAAAGCAGGTGTGCCCTGCATGGAGGATAGGCTGGAAAATGATTCTAAGACAGCAGGAAATGTTGTGAGGCAATCATTATACTTCAGCCAGGAAAAACACAAAGAGCAGCGTTTTTTTAAACAGGGCTTGTCCGCTATACTATTTGGACCGCCAAAGGCGGCATGGGGGATTAATATGGAACATGTAATTTTGGTAGTTGATGATGATAAGAATAATCTTTTGCTTGCGCAGAAAATATTTGGAAAGAAATACAGGATAGCAGCAGCTGTTTCTGGCATTGCAGCATTTAAATATCTTGAGAAGAATAAACCAGACCTTATACTTTTAGATATAAATATGCCAGGTATGGATGGATTTGAGGTTATGGAGAAACTTAAAGGTGATGATTTATATAAACAGATACCTGTAGTATTCCTGACAGCAGATGATGACAGTGAGACTGAAACACGTTGTTTCCGTGCTGGTGCGCGTGATTTTGTAAGGAAACCTTTTGTTGCAGATGTTGCATTCAGCCGTATTGACAGGGTGCTGGAGCTTGAGGATTACCATAAAAGGCTTGAAATTATGGTTGCGGAACAGGCAGAGGAGATTGAACGCAATTCCCAGAGAATAAGCAGTATGCAGGAACAAGTTATTATAGGCATGGCAAACCTTATAGAGCTGCGTGATGACAGTACAGGAATGCATGTTAAGAATACTAAGAAGTATGTTGAAATGATTGCTGGTAAGCTTGTTAAGGAAAAGTTATACAGTGATATACTTACAGACAGTTACATAAAAAATATGTGTAAAGCAGCACCATTACACGATATTGGCAAAATAAGGATTTCGGACCTTATATTACAGAAACCTGGCAGGCTTACAGAAGAAGAGTTTGCAGAGATGAAGAAACATACTGTTTATGGCAGTGAGATAATTTATGAAATAATGGGCGGGCTTGAGGATGATAACTATATAAAGATAGCAGCACAGATTGCAGAATACCACCATGAAAGATGGGATGGTACAGGCTATCCAGAAGGGCTTGCAGGTGAAGATATACCATTGTGTGCAAGGATAATGGCTTTTGCTGATGTATTTGATGCACTTTATGCAGAAAGGTGTTATAAGAAGCCAGTAAGGCCTGTTTCAAAGGTGCTTGGAATAATAGAAGAGGGAAAGGGGACACAGTTTGACCCTGTAATTACTGATGTATTCCTAAGCCTTGAAGCAGATTTGAAGAAAGAAGCAAATGAAGAGCAGGAGGGAGAATGGCTTGGATGATGATTTTGCAAAGTTTAACGGCCGTATAATAGAAAGAAAAGTTATAAGCATATATATGCTGTTTATATTGGTTGTACTGGTGGCAGAGATAGCAGTTAAGGGAAATATCTGGTTTATTATGTGGGCATTGCCAGAGGCCGCTGTATGTTTAATGGTCTATTTTATGCAGGCAAAAGATGAGAATACAAGGGCGTATATAATTACAAGCATGGCAATGGTTTCTTTCTTTGGACATGGTATTTTTGCTACATCACTGTTCTCTGTGCTTCCATCTTTTGGGGTGCTGCTGCTGCTTATAGGGCTTTTTAATATTCCCCGTCTGCTTGGCATGGTATCTGCGCTGGTATTGGGGCTGGCATGGTATCATGCTTTTGCTTTACACTTATTTAGTTATAACAATATGGATGCACTGCTAAATATGGTACAGCAGATATTGCCAATGTTTATAATGATATATCTTGTGTGGTTCCTTGTGAAGAAGGAACGCAGGCTTAACCAGAAGCTGATAGAAACCATTACCTTGCTCCGCCAGACAGAACATAGCAAAGATGAGTTTATGGCAAATGTATCACATGAAATACGTACACCGCTTAATACAATCTGTGGCATGAGTGAGATGTCATTGCGGGAAGAGCTGCCAGAAAGTATAAGGGAGAATCTGTTTAATATACAGGTTGCGGGGAGAAACCTGCAGTCTATAGTAAGCGATGTGCTTGATTTTTCAGAACTGGAAACAGGCAAGCTTGCAATAGTTGAAGAGAGTTATAATTTTACTTCTATATTAAATGATGTATTAAATGTTGCTATTGCCCAGAATGAGGATAAGAACCTGGAGATAGTAGTAAATTATGATGTGAATATTCCATGTGGAATGATTGGTGACAGTGAGAAAATAAGACGTATTTTCTCAAGTATTGTAAATAATGCTATAAAATTTACAGAGAAAGGATGTATAACTATATCCATATCTTCAAGGAAAGAAGATTATGGTGTTAATTTATCTGTGAATGTAAAGGATACAGGAATTGGCATATCCCAGGAGAAGCTGGAATGTCTTTTTACTAATTTTAACCAGGTGGATACCAGGAAGAACAGGCAGCAGACAGGAATGGGGCTTGGACTTGCAATTACACATAAGATAGTCAGGATGATGAATGGCTTTTTAAGCATAAAAAGCACTGAGGGCAAGGGAAGTGAGTTCCAGTTTGTAATTCCCCAGAGAGTTGATGATGACAATCCGGTAATTGTGCTTAAGGATAAAGAGAAATTAAAAGTAATCTGTTATATTAACCAAGAGAAATACAGCATGGCGGAAATAAGGGACAGCTATATGGAGTGTATTAAAAATATAGCAAGCCAGCTTGAACTTGATTTTACTTCGTGCCAGAATCTTGCTGAATTAAAAAGGCGGTTTGGAAGAAGGAAGTATTCACATATGGTTATGACAGTAGATGAATATAAGGAAGAACCTGCTTTTTTTGAAAAGGCAGCAGAGGAAACTAATGTAATAATTGTTATTAACAGGGATGAAGATATAGAAATAAGTGATTCTTTTATGCGTGTTTATAAACCATTCTATGTATTGTCAGTTGTAACTGCATTAAATGGCGGGAAAATGGTGCAGAGAATGGATGGCAGCCATTATATAGTAAATAAGTTTACTGCTCCAGGTGCAAGTGTGCTTGTAGTTGATGATAATGTTATGAACCTTAAAGTTATGGAAGGGCTTCTACGTCCATATAAAATTAAGTTTTATACTGCAGGTAGTGGAAGTGAAGCGCTTATGATGATTGACAGGATGTATTTTGACCTTGTATTTATGGACCATATGATGCCTGGCATGGATGGTGTCGAAACACTTCACAATATACGTGCAAGGAATGGAAAGTTTTTCCAGAAACTGCCTGTTGTCGCACTTACTGCCAATGCAATCGGCGGGGCACGTGAAATGTTTCTTGCGGAGGGGTTCCAGGATTTTGTGGCAAAACCAGTTGAGGTTTCAGTACTAGAGCATGTACTTAAGAAATATATACCATCTGAAAGGATTATAGTACAGACAGAAGAAGAAACAGGAAAAGAAACTGAAAAGAATAATAAAAAGGAAAGTGATGTTGTAATTAAAGCTGCTGATTCACTAGAAGGACTTATAGATATACAAACTGGTATAAATTATTCAGGAGGAGTATATGAAGATTATATAGATGTAATAAGGCTTTATTATAATTCTGGGGTAGAAAAGAAACAACAGATGCAGAAGCTTTTTGAAGACAAGGACTGGAATGATTATACAATCATGGTACATGCCCTTAAGAGCACATCTCTTGGAATTGGTGCAAAAGAGTTATCTGAAATGGCAAAAGAGCAAGAAAAAGCAGGCAAGGAAAATAATACGGAATACCTGCTTGCCCACCATAACCTGCTTATGGAAACCTATGCTACAGTACTTGATGCGATAGCTGGCAATAAGGACTTCTTTCCAGATAATGAAGATAAAAGCCTGGAGAAGTTAAAAGAATTAAGCTGGGAGGAGTTAAAAGAGAAGCTGGACAAACTTAGTGAAGCCCTTGATACATTTGAGGAAGAAGCAGTAATTCCAGTTATTAATGATTTATCATTATATTTATATAAAGGCAGTAAAATTGCAGGAAAGCTTGACGGGCTTAAAGGTCTTGTAAATTCATTTGATTTCTGTGGTGCAGCAGATATCCTTGAAGAACTAAGGAAGGAGTGGGAAGATGCCTAAAAAGATAATTAGCCGCCTGAAGGATTATATGTATAACAGTAATTATGAATTAGACAGAAGGCTTTTTTACCTTATTATAGGAATGGGTGCATTTGTCAGCTTTTCAGGAGCTGCCATAGCTTTTGTTACCCATACAGAAGTGCCAGGGATTGTGTCTATCTGTCTTGTCCCTGTTATATTTGCTGTATTTGGGGTAGTAGCCAGGAAGTTTGGGTGTATTAATTTTTGTGCAATAGCAAGTGCACTTTTACTGAATATTCTTGTATTTCCATTTCTTTTTTTTATAACTGGCAGTGCAGATGGAGGTTTAAGCTGCTGGCTTGTCCTTGGGATTGTATATGTATTCCTTATGTTAAAAGGGGCAGCATTTTTAATTGTCCTTGTATTATCAATAGCAAGTTTTGCTTTCTGTTATACATATACATTTTACAGGGTAGTATATGTCAATGGAGGTTATGCAAATAAAGAAACTTATATACATACATTTGTCAGTCTTCTTGTGGTTTCACTTGCCATTGGTACACTTATAAAGTTCCAGAGGTGGATTTATAACAGAGAACAAGATGTAAGCAGGCAGCAGCAAATACAGCTTGAAGAAGCTAATATGACAAAAAGCCGGTTTCTTGCGAATATGAGCCATGAAATAAGGACACCAATTAATACTATAATAGGTCTTAATGAGATGAACCTGCGTGATAATATTAATGATGAGGTTGCAGAAAATTGTGTTAATATACAGCGTGCAAGTAAAATGCTTTTATCACTGATTAATGATATACTTGATTTGTCAAAGATAGAATCAGGCAAGATGGAGATTGTAAACAGGCAGTATGAAACAGGAGCCTTGCTTAGTGAACTTGTAAATATTAACTGGGTCAGGGCATATGATAAGAAGCTTGAGTTTAAACTTGATATTTCCCCAGATATACCATCTATGCTGTATGGGGATGATATAAGAATAAAGCAGATACTTACCAATATGCTTACCAATGCAATAAAATATACACATAAAGGTTCTGTTACATTGCAGGCAAAGTGTGAGCAGATTGATTCTGCCCATATAAAACTTATAGCATCAGTATCAGATACAGGGATAGGTATACGTAAAGAGGATATTAAATATTTATTTTTATCATTTAAACGTGTTGATGAAAAGAAAAATGGTGCTATTGAAGGTACAGGGCTTGGCCTTGCAATTTCGCACCAGCTTGCAGAACTTATGAATGGTGAGATAAAGGTTGACAGTATATACCAGAGGGGCACTACATTTACACTTATACTTGAGCAGGAAATAATAAATAAAGCACCTATAGGACCTATAAAAGATATTATGAAAGGCAGCTTCCATGAAAGGGAAGAATACAGGCAGAGTTTTGAAGCTCCAGAGGCAAGGGTGCTTATTGTAGATGACAATGATATGAACCTTATGGTTGCGGTAAAGCTTCTGCGTGCAACAAAAGTGCAGGTAGAAACTGCTTCAAGCGGGTATGAATGTCTTGAAAAAACCAGACAGAGATTTTACCATGTTATTTTTATGGACCATATGATGCCAAAGCTTGACGGAATAGAAACACTTAAGAAGATGCGTAAACAGGAAAATGGGCTTTGTAAAGAAACACCTGTTATTGCTTTGACAGCCAATGCATTTTCTAATGCGGAGGCATTTTATAATGCTAACGGCTTTGATGCCTATCTTGTAAAACCAGTTAATGGTGCATTGTTTGAAGCACTTCTTTTGAAATTCCTGCCAAGGGAGATTGTAGAGGTTACATCAACAAGCAGAAATAAAGAAAAAGAAGGTTCTAATGTACATATGGTTTATGGACGTAATAAACAGCCTGTATGCATAACAACAGAGAGTGTGTGTGACCTTCCCGAAGATATAATGGAACGTTTTGGCATTGCATGTATTTATTATTATGTACAGACACAAGAAGGACGTTTCCATGATGTATGTGAGATATCAGCGGATAATCTTATAGAATATATTGATAAACAACATAAAGCTGCATACTCTATGCCGCCTTCTGTTGAGGAATATGAGACATTTTTTGCAGATGCACTAGGTAATGCACAGCAGGTTATACATATAAGCATGGCTAAAAATTCAGGTGAAGGTTATAGCATTGCCTGCCAGGCCGCTAAGGGATTTGATAATGTGCATGTAATAAATTCTGCACATATTTCAAGCAGTATGGGGATACTTGCACTTTATGGCGCAGCAATGGTACAGGATGGCAATCCGTTCCAGGATGTAATTAATGCATTAAACCATATTAAATATAATATTTCTACAAGTTTTATAGTTGCCCATACTAATAATTTGTACAGGTCTGGCAGGATGAGCAAAAAAGTTAAAGATGTATGTGACTTATTCCTGCTTCATCCCGTATTGTCAGTTAAGGGAAGTAAAATTGCTTGCAGTGCCATTTATTCAGGTACACAGGAACATGCATATATAAAGTATATACGCAGGCAGCTTAAGGGAAGGCGCAATATAGATACAAGGGTTTTATTTTTTACATATTCAGGCTTTAGTTATAAAATGAAACAAAGGATTTTAAAAGAGATAAATAAGTACCAGAAATTCGATAAAATAATAGAACAGCAGGCATCAGCTGCTATAAGCAGTAATTGCGGGGTTGGGGCATTTGGGCTGCTGTTTATGAAAAAAGAAAAGGGCAGGAATTATCTGTCTTAAATATTATAACATAAATGTATAATTAATAAATAATATTTAATTTGCATAAGAATTATTATTTAAAAAGTTATATTATAAAAACTAAATTGTATTATTG
>VSNJ01000140.1 GCA_009774235.1 Lachnospiraceae bacterium | reverse complement strand
GTATAGAATTTTCTATAAAAAAATGTCAATACCATTTTATAATAAGCGCATTTTTCTTTTATAAAATTATATATTATTACAAAAATATGTATATCCAAACAATTAAGGAATTGACATCTCAGAAAAAGTAATTATACAGAACCAGGCTGGAAATATTATATCCTAATATATGTGCATTTATCTAAGAATAGTTGCATTTTTCCCTTATATTTTCATATATTATTACAAAAATAAGTGTCACTAAATATAAATAAGGAGAAAACAAAATGAAGCATTTTTCAAAATTCCTGAATGAAACTTACCATGCAAAAGATGGGAATGTTCCAAAACGGAAAGTACCACTGGTTAAGGTCAGCCAGGAAAAACAGAAATCTGATATACAAAAGGATACAAATTTTTCATCATTTATGAGAAGTGGTCTTGTTGTACTATCTGTAATACTCCTTGCAAGCATTGCTATTGCATATAGCAATAAAGCTATTGGCACAAACCCTGTTACAGCTGTATTCAGTAACAAGATATCTAACAAAGAACTGCCAATATATTGTGTAGATACTCCAGATAAAAAGGTTGCCTTAAGTTTTGATGCTGCATGGGGTAACGAGGATACACAAAAAATTCTTGATATATTGAAAAAGAATGATGTACATGTAACTTTCTTTATGACTGGCGGCTGGGTAGAATCATATCCTGATGATGTAAAAGCTATTGCCAAGGCTGGCCATGAATTAGGCAACCATAGTGAAAACCATAAACAAATGTCAACTTTGTCCGCTGAAGAATGTAAAGAAGAAATTATGAAAGTGCATGAAAAAGTAAAGGAACTTACAGGAACAGATATGCATGTTTTCAGGCCTCCTTATGGAGATTATAACGACAATCTTATAAAAGTCACAAGAGAGTGTAATTATAATGCAATCCAATGGGATGTTGACAGTCTCGACTGGAAAGATTATGGTGCAGACTCCATACTAAACACAGTCCTTAACCACAAACACCTTGGCAATGGTTCAATTATACTTTGCCACAATGGTGCTAAATATACCGCACAGGCACTTGACCAGCTTATTAAAGGACTTAAAGAAAAAGGATTTACACTTGTAACTATGTCAGAACTTATTTATGAAGATAATTATGAAATGGATGTAGAAGGACGCCAGCACCAGAAAAGCGCATCTGGTACAGATAGCAGCAATTAAAAATATGCACAAAACTTCTTAAAATACATAAACAAATCCCCCTGTTTCTATGTCCTTTAACATAAAAACAGGGGTTTTAACATACAGTACAAAATACATATATTTAATCTACAATAACATCACCTTTGCCACTTTCCTGGTTATCTGTATCTATATATGTATACATTCCATCTGGAAGATATTTTGTAATAAGCCTTTCCAGTTCCTCATAATAAACTGGTTTTGATATATAATCTGTAAATCCTGCATCTAAATACATTTCCCTGGAACCAAGCACAGCATTTGCAGTCATTACAATTATTGGTACAGATGAATTAGAATTATCTTTAAACTCCCTTATTCTCTTTAATAATTCAATCCCATCCATTTCTGGCATCATATGGTCAAGAAAAATAATCTGGTAACTCTTTTTTTCTATCATTTTCAGACAGTCAGCACCTCTCTTTGCCATATCTACTTTAATCTGGGTACGTTTTAGCAGTTCATTGGCAACAAGCAGGTTGGCAGGCATATCATCAACTACAAGTACCCTCGCATCTGGCGCAATAAAAGTTCTGCCTTGGTTTTTCTGCTCTGGACCTTCCTCCTTTATACCATCTTCTTCCCATCTTACAACTTTCTGTAAAATATTTATAATAAATTTAGACCCCTTACCATACTGGCTTTTTACTTCAATATTTCCACCCATAAGCTTCACAAGGTCATTTGCAATAGGAAGCCCAAGTCCAGTCCCCTCAATAGTCTGGTTTTCATTTTCATCAAAATGCTCATATGGCACAAAAAGTTTATCAATATCCTCTTTATGTATACCTCTTCCTGTATCCTCTATCTCTATAGATAACTTTACATTATTCTCATCCACTTTCTTATAATTAACACTAAATTTAACCATGCCAGCCTGGGTATATTTCATTGCATTACTAGAAACATTCAACACTATCTGTCTTATACGCAGCCTGTCACCATATAAAACAACAGGCAGGTTATCTGCAATAGATACTTTAACTTCAATACCCTTTTCATTACCAAACAAATAAAGCATATCTATGCTGTCATTTAAAATATCCATAATGTTATATTCATCTTCTATCAGCTTAAGCTTGCCCTTTTCAAGCTTTGATATATCCAGAATATCCTTAATAATTGCCAGCAGCACTTCTCCAGCCTTCTTTATATGCTTTCCATACTCTGCTACCTTTTTATTATTTGTTTCTCTTAAAACCATTTCATCCATTCCAATAATAGTATTTAAAGGAGTACGGATTTCATGGCTCATCCTTGTAAGAAAATCACTTTTTGCCTTATTAGCTATATCTGCTTTTCTTTTAGCCTCTTCAAGTTCCTCAAAAACCTTTACTTTGTCAGTAAAATCATCCACAATAACAATATAACCTTTTATATCCTTATATTTATCAAGCACCCTGTTTATACATAGCCGGCAATGTGAAGGTTTCATTATACAATCTGCATCAATTTTAATTATACCTTCTACTGTCTGTAATATATTTTTATCCACATAAAACAACTGGTCTAACGTAATATCTTCATATTCCGGATGAATTCCAAAATATTCCATTGCAGCTTTATTTATAACTTTAAGTTTCTCATTTTCATTATAAATAAGCAATGGCTCTTCAAATGAATAATAGACAAACTCTGTCATATTATCTATACTTATATTGTTGCTTTTATAAAAAAGAAAAGCAAAATAAATCATTAATACACCAAATGACTGTGTAAGGCTGCTGCCTGGAAAAGCACTTACTCCCAAAAGTGGCAATATTGTATCTAATATAGTTCCAATAAAAATTACAATTTCACAATATATAAAGCGCCTGCCCATTACCTGTATCCATTTGCGTTTTTTATTAAAACACATATTCATTTCAAAATAAAACAATGCGGCTGCAACTATAAAACAATAAGAAATATACAAAGTATTAATTATTTTATCTTCAAATATATAACTCATTCCAAATGAAGAATTAATAAAATTTACATTTTTCCTCTGTATTGAAAATGGGTATAAAAACACACAAGACAATGAAAACAGCTTAACTACCCTGGCAATTACATTATCTATACCACTCATGCTTGCAAGAAAAAATGTTACAAATACCAGATATGCAAACATACCTGCCAGTCCTATACTCCTTAATATATATGCAATATCTGCGGATTTCTGTACTGGTATAAAACCAAAACAAACACCCCATAATGAACTTGATAAAGCAAGTCCTATAAAAAGAAAATTACCTTTATGGTTTTTCCCACTACTGCGTAACACATTTATAGCAAGGACTAATGTTACTACAGAAAAGCCAAACATTGCATATGAAAGAATTTTATCCATTATTTTTATCCTCTTTAAAATGCTTGTCAATATCATTTACTATGTTTCCATCTATCTTTCCATCTTCTGACATAGATTTTAAAATAGAAATAGCTTCATTATGGGTTTTACCCTTTTTATATGGTCTTTCCTCTAAAAGTGCCTGGTAAATATCAAGACAGGCAATAAGACGTTCTTCATGTCCAAGTTCATCCGCTTTTTTACCAAATGGATAACCACTTCCATCAAGTTTCTCATGGTGCATACATGCCCATGGCATAATTTCCTCCATGCCCCTTATTGATTTTAACATAATATAGCTTGCTTCTGCATGGTCCTTAATATTCAAATACTCCTGGTCTGTCAGCTTTCCAGGTTTTTCAAGTATCTCATTATTAATTATAAGCTTTCCTATATCATGTAGCGCACCCGCTACATACAGTTTTGTCTGTTTATCTTCATTATATCCATAATACCTGCCCATCTCCATTGCTTTCCTTGCAATACCATCAGAATGTCTGCTTGTAAATTCAGACTTATAATCTACAATTTTTGAAAAAATTCCTGATATATCAATAAGAAGGCTGTTATCACATTCCAGGTACACTTCAGGCAAATAATTAAGTATATTTCTTTTCATGGATTGTTCCATAATATCCATGCTTTGTGCATTATTAAATGCTTTTAAAAATATACTAACTATACTGTTGTCAAAAAGAACACCTTCATTCTCTTTTACAAACTTATACATTTTGATATATTTTTTACTGTCCATGCTCCGTAAATCAAAAGAAGTGTCCAGAACATCAGCGATATGCACTATTCTTGCAAAAACAGGTACCTCTTTATAATTTTTCCCAAATGGTCCTCTCCCGTCAGCCCTTTCATGGTGGTATAATATAGCTCCCTTACCTCTTTTGTAGAAAGGCATCCTTCTTATATTTTCTTCACCTGCTATACAATGTTCTTTCATTGAAACTGCACACTTTTCCTTGTCTATGTTATTTACTATTGCATATTCAGACTGTATGCACTCTGCCAGTGCATTATCATGCAACAGTGCCACTGCCGCCAGGTCCATAAGCATATATCTGTCAAACCCTAGAAGCCTCCCTGTTTCTATTGAAACAACTGCTACACGTTTAGAATGGAAACTGCTTACTCCCATAAGCTCAGCTTCAACACAGTCAATAGCATATGAAAGCTGGTTAAGCAGGTCATTCAAACATATTTTCATCAATATTATATTCCTCCCAGATACATATCATTTATTCCACTACTACCATACCTAAGGCGTATTTGAAAATTACTTTTTGCAGGGTGTACACCACAAAGTGGGAAGTGCAGCCCGTAAGAATGGATTTTCAAACACGCCCTATTACAACAAATAATAATTAACTGGCACATTGGCTTGCTGGCTCTCTGCCTGCACGTCTGTGGCATTGCTTCAATCACCGCAGCCACCACTACGGCTTATTCCCTGGTCTTGCATATAAACAAGAATTATTTGCCGATGTATTAGAAATTTATTATTTGTTGTACTAAATATATCTTAGTTAATTATACAGATTTTTGCAAGGTTTTGTGCAGATATTTTACAAATGTTAAGTATCCTGTCCAGATTACAACTACATAATTGACACTACACCTGCCAAATGTTATATTATATATAGTCTATGTTTGTCCAGACTTATAAAATGGCAGAGCTGTTTAGAAAGGAAAATGTATGAATAACAAAAATAAAAACCTATTTTTTAATGAATCAGAAGATGAAGCAGTTATTGTAACTATTGCACCTGGAACAGATGATGAATTTGATGTTGAAATAATTGCCGCTTTAGAAATTGAAGAACTTTCACAGGAATATGTTGCTGTGCTTCCTATTGACCCTGTTGAAGATGTTGGTGAAGATGAATTAATCCTTTTCAAATATTCAGAAGATGAAGAAGGTAATCCTGAATTTGAAGGAATTGAAGATGATGAAGAACTGCAGTCTGTTGCAACAGCATTTGAGCAATACTTTAGTGAAGCTACTAATGAACTGTACAACGATGAAGATTATTTAAAAAGTATTGGAAGCTATGTCCCTGGTATAAATATTAAACCATGATTTTGCAGCAGTACTTCTGCTTTGCCAAAAATAGCCTGTACTTCTGAGATGCTGCCACACCAGGCAGGAATATACAATATATAGTATCTGGAATTTATCCTGAACTATATGACGTATTATCCATTACTGGTATGGCAGTATTTTATTTTTCTTTTTTCCATAAATACCCAAATTATCTCCTGGATGATATATTTATAATTGTGACTATAAACACTTCTTCAAGCACATAGAAACCAGGACGCCTGTTATAGTTACATACGTTTTACCAAATTATATTAATTTACATTAGGAGGGAATTTACATGGATCTATCAAGACTTACTGAAATCTTTATTGAATTTCTTGATGACAAAGACTCAAGTCCACACACAATAAGAAACTACAAGGGAACTCTGAATGATTTTACACGTTATATTGAAGAGGAGATTTTTAATGGTATAGCTATGCTTGATAATATTACTATTGAGCATCTCCAGGAATATATGTCTTACCGCAAAAGAAAAGGAAATTCTGGCAAAACCCGTGCTAATGTGCTTGTTACACTGCGTTCATTCTGGAATTTCCTGGTTAAACGTGGATTTACGCAGATTAACCTTGCAGACCAGCTTGACAATATCCATATCCAGAAAAAAGAACGCATTTATCTTACTATAGAGGAGATGAAAGACTTTCTTTCTGTAATAGATAAACCTGTTATACATGCCGCATGTGCTACTATATGTTTTACAGGACTGCGCGTATCCGAGTTATGTAACCTTAAACTTGATGATGTAAATTTTGAAAGAAATGAAATAACTGTAGTATGTGGTAAAGGCAAAAAGGATAGAATTATTCCTATGAATAATGAAATAAGACAAATATTAATGAAATATAAGAAGAAATTCAGGAATAATAAATCAGACAACTTTTTTTCAACAATGAATTCTGGCAAACTTACCCACCAGTACCTAAATTCATGTATACATGCTTATTCTGAAAAAGCTGGTCTTAACCCAAAGTTGTCAGCCCATTGCCTCAGGCACAGTTTCGCCTCAGCACTTGTTGCAAAAAACTGTCCTATATCTGTATTGCAGCGCCTGTTAGGACATGCAGATTTAAAAAGCAGCAGCATTTACCTTCATACAGTGCAGTCACAGTTAATTGAATCAGTAAATACATTATCATTAAAAAAAAGGAGCTAAGATATGTCATATATTAATACAACAGCAAAAAATTTTGATGAACAGGAAACCAATATATTAAAAGACCTGGATAATGGAAACAAGCGTGAAGATATCTATAAAAAATATGGTTATTCCAGTATACGCACTATGGATGCCTTTTTTAGAAGACGTGGATTTATTGTTAAAAATGGCCAGTATATTAAAAGGGATGCATACCGTGACCAGATGCTTAACCAGATTAGTGACCAGGTTCCTTTTAAGGCACAAATGATAGCAGAAAAATTTAAAAGAGATGGCATGCTTGCCAATCCTGCTGAAATAGCATCAACATTTGGATTTGAAAATTATACTGAAATGAATAACTATATGCGTAAAAGCAATATGTTCTACAACAGCAGCACAAGAACTTACGAACCACGCACTAATAAAAGAACAAATGCTTTATCTGAGTTTGCGGATAGGGATGCTAAAATTGAAGAAGTTAAACAACTGGTTGCAAAAGATGATTCTAAGGATGATGAAAGCAAATATTATTCATTTTTAAATTACTTATATGAAAACAGGGAACAGCTGATAGAATTATGCACACCATCTCTTACAGAAAATACACCACAACGTTATCTTATACCAGGCAGTAAAAAGGTTAAAAGCATTTATCTTTCAAAAGGTCTTTCTACTATTATAGATGACTTTTCACGCTCTAAAAATATAACAATACGTGAAATGGTAGAAGGAGCAATGATTGAATACCTGATAAAATATGGTTACCGTTCAGAAGTAGAGATACTTTTATCTAAAAAATAATTATTGTTAAATTATAAAAAACAATTTTGTTTTCCAGGGTATGTAAGAAATATCTGCAAATTTTTTTACAGCTCTTCATACCCTGGCTGGAACACTAATACTATTTTTTACCATACAAAATTTAACAAATTCTTCCATTTTATTACCTTTTTTCTCCAAATTATATATTAAATGCTACTTTAATTCTTAAATATACCCATAATGTTTTATATTAAAATTAATAATAGTCATTTTTAATTCTTTGTATTTTCCTAGAAAAACAGCAATTTCCATAAAATACCTGTTTTGGTTTCGACAGTGGGAGCTATCACAAGTCTTGAAGCTAAGACAGCTAAGACAATTGTGGCAACTTTTGAAACAATGGTTCCAGATTCCGCTGTTTTTACATTAACAAGAGAAGATGGTACAGATGCAGGTGCTAAAGCAACTGTTGATGTTTCTAAAACTTCAGTAACATTTACATCTGAGGCTAACTATACACCAGGTGTATATACATTTACAGCTACTTTAGGCGATAATAAAGTAAGTAAAACTGTAGAAGTTAAAAAGCAAAGTGTACAGGAAATTGTTATAAACAGTAAAACAGCCCTTACAAGCAAGGACAGAAAGAAAGTATATGTATACTATGATGTACTTGACCAGTATGGTGTAAGTATGAGAGCTTCTACTTCTGTTACATGGACTTCTGGTGGTGGAAAAGTACAGGCAAACAAATCAACAGGATGTCTTACTATACAGAAGAGCACTAACGAAGAATTTAAGTATGGTGACAATGTTTATATAATTGGTGTTGATGTAAAGAGTGCAAAAAATGTACAGGCAACTCTTCCTGTTGGCATGGAAAGGGCTCTGAATTCAGTTAAATTTGAAGGTTTTATAAGCAAAATAGAAAAGAATGAAATCCTTAAAACTCTGCCTGTAGACTTTGCAAAAGACAGATATCTTATGTTATATACTGCATATGACCAGGATGGTAATGAAATGGATGCTAGTGAATTTGCAGATGCTAAAAGTCCAAAAGTAACATTTATAGGTGATAATCCTATGCTTGTAAGGACAGATTTCAAAGAGGGTGGAGTTCTTACATTTGATGGCAAGGAATATTCCTCTGTACAGGTTAATCCTGGTATGTATGTTGATGCAGGTGGTGAAATAAATATCACAGCTATTTCAAATACAACAGGTAATAAAACTGAACAGAACTATGCGATTAATGCAGGTGCGAGACTTCAGAGCCTGGAACTTGAAGCACCATCACATGAAGTAGCAGATGGTGATATAGATGTAGTAATTCCTTATACTGCTAAAGATACTAATGGTAATAAAGTTGAAAATTATGAAACAATTGCACGTTCTACACAGACATTAAAACTTACAGCTACAGAAGGTACTCTTAAAGTAGAAGAAGATGCAAGTGGCAAGGCAGTAATTAAATGGAGTGATGGTGATAACCATAAGGCAGATAATTTTACAGACCCTTCATCATATGATGAGGTTGACCGTAATGTATCTTTAGTAACAGTTGTAGTAGGAGGCGAAAGCAATAATACTATGCTGTATGTATCTGATACAAGACGTCCTGTAGCAGTAGCATCTGTAAAACTTAATGCTGATAATAATGATACAATCGCAGAAAATAATAAAGCTGATATTAACTTATTTGATACTTCAAATATAATTGAAGAACTGGATGTAACATATGTCGACCAGTATGGCAGGCAGTTCCATCCTAAATGGGACAAATGGAAAGTTAATGCTTTCTTCAAACAGGCACAGACTGGAAATGGATTTAATGGCCATGCATATGGTGTAAAGGTTGATTATACAACAGTAAAGAACCTGAAAGTTGATGGCGGAAAGTTAGAATTCCTTGATAATAACAAATTCAGGGTTTTCAGTAACAGTTCAAAACTTACTATAGAGTCTGTAACAACACCATTAGAAACAGCTGCACCAACAGCTACAACAGCACCACAGGCAGCAGATGCAACATCTAAAGAAGTATTAGAACAGGCAGCCAATGACAGCATTAAATATTCTGTTGTAAGGTTAGATGGCGAAGGTAATGATAAATACTGGAACATGGTTGATGCTGAAAAGAATATTAACTATACTATAGTTCCTGTTAAGAAACTTTCTAACCTTAGAATTAATGACATAAAGAAAGTAAGGATTATAACAGAGTATAGTGAAAAAGTAAATGGTGAGGATATAAAAGCAGCTTCTTCTTCTGCAATAGCAGTTGCAAAGAAAGGTAATATGCCTGATGTTGATACTAATGACCGCAAAGTAGTGGTTGCTGGTACTTATGACGGAAAGACTGTTACAATTCCTTCAAAATATTATGATACAACTGATAATACAAACAAAACATTTGAAGTTAAGAATGGTGTTATTAGTGGTATTTATGCAAATCCTACATCAGCAAGTGCTATAACATATGGTGATTTATATGATTTCAATTCAGCTAAGAATATCAGGAAAGACGTTAAGAGAGATGTATCAGCATTAGTATATTTAACATCAAATAAAGATAACTGGAATAAGAATTCTTTACTTGGAACAGTAAAAACTTCTGTTGCTGTATCTGACTCACCACAGTATGTTGCTAAGATTACATTCTCAAAACCTCTTACTTTAAGAGCAGTAAATACAGGATATGATTTTAGAACAATGATACCAGATCCAGATATGGTAATACTTGACCAGTATGGTGACAGCATTAAAAATGAAAAAGGTATTGAAGTAGAATATTCTATATCAAACATTTCAGAAAATAACGGAGAATTATCACACTTACCTAAGAGTTTTGCAGTAGGCAAGAATAATTCAGTTGAGGCTGAGCTTACAGGAGTAGAAATTAAAGATACATTTGATTTAACTGCAACTGTTAAGGGAACATATGTAAGTGATACAGTTAAGGTAACAATGGGTGCAGATTCTAGAGCGTATATTGACAGCACAGGTTTTGATGAGTACCAGGAAAATAGTTTTAATGGTTCAGGCAAGAGACCAACATTACGTGACATATTAGGTTATGACAGATAATTATATAATATATTTTTAAATATTAATTTAAAAATATATTAAAACAATTTATATAGAGTAGGTTCTTAATGTTTAAACATATAGAATTTCCTCTATATTTTTTATAATACTGATATAGAAAGCGTGGAATTGTTC
>VSNJ01000014.1 GCA_009774235.1 Lachnospiraceae bacterium | reverse complement strand
GTAAGACAACTTCTTGACCCGGTTCTTGCTAAAGTATAGCATGTTTTTTATAATATTTTCAAAAGACTAATTGAAGAAAATGCTACATTGTAAAATGAAATGCGACAAGAGTTATTAAACTCTATCGCATTTCTTTTTTTATATAATTTTGTAGGGAATGTGTCAAGAGTTTGCGGACTTTTGGCACATTCCTTTTTTATTTGCAAACGGTAGGAGGTGTAAAGAACGTGAGAAAAGGCAATAGGCGGTTGAATTATGCAGACCGTGAAAAAATTGAAAAAATGGTAGAGCAGGGGGCAAAGGTAGTTGTGATTGCTGACACAATCGGTTTTCACAGGGCAACTATTTACAATGAGTTGAAACGTGGAGGCACACCCTACCGGGCGGATGTAGCACAAAGGACGGTGTAGGAATGACAACCGAGGAATTACAGGAAAAGGCTAGGGCGTTGGCAGACATGGTAGGCAATGAGGTTGTAGATGAATGTTTACCGCTTAAAGTCTTGGAAATGACGGAAGACGCATTAAAAGAGGATTACAGGCAGATTGTACAGGCAGCAGAGGACATAAGAGAAGAGGAAAAGGCAATAGAAAAAATGAGGTAGGCAGAGGGAAAGGAGCGTAAGCATGGCAGGAAGCCGGACGGAAAAATACACCGTGGTTTACAGGAATACAAAGCGGTGTGAGTTTCACGACATAGGACAATACATAATTGCAACCAGTGTTATAGGCGGTACAACCTTTTGTGCGTTCTTTGATACGGGTATACATACCGTGGAAAGCATAAAAAGGCGTGGAAGCATAAAGTTACATTCAATCTATTCTAAAAAATAAGGAGGACAAGCTGAATGAGTAAAGCAACCGAACACAACAACGTAGTGATTTTTGATGATAGAGGGATACCGTCTATCATGTGCCGTTTTGAGCGCCCAAAAGACGCAGCGGAAACCCCGGCAATTTTTAAGATTGGGGAATATATGGCAGACGCTATTTATATTTCAAAGTATCCAAACGTGATTATTAAGGGCAGGGCGTATAGCTTGCCAATGCTTGACCCGGCAGTAAATGTAACCTTTGACGTGGCGGTAGCTGCCTGTATCACAAAGGGCGAGGGGTGGCATTTAATGACTGCAGTAGAGTGGGAATATTTGTTGAATCAGAGCCGGGAAAAGGACACAATGCCACACGGCAACACAGATTACGGTACGGATTATTGCCACAAAGAGGAAAAGGCAGATTGTAACGGTTGCGGATATGGACGCTCCAAAACAGGAAGCGGACCGGCAACATGGAATCACGACAACACTATATACGGTGTATCAGACCTTAACGGCAATGTATGGGAATGGTTGGCGGGGTTACGCCTGTTAAACGGCATTATAGAACATATTCCGAACAATGACGCAGCATTAACAGGGTGTGACCTGTCAAGAGATAGCAAGGCATGGCAGCAGTTGAGGACGGAAAGGGGACCGGTCCGGGTAGAGGTTGAATCCGGGGAAATTACGATAACCGACAGGGCAGCAGTCGAGGATTACACGCCGGATTATGACGGTACAAGGATAGCTGATTTAAAGATTGATTTACAGAAAGTGCCACAGGCATTAAAGGATTTGGGGATTGTGCCGGATAATCGGGCAGAATCAGAACTTAGTACCTATGTGTATTTTGACGCAACGGAGGGAGAGTGGTTGGCTTTCCGGGGGTCGGCGTTCGACCTTACGTCCAGTTCGGGTGCGTCCGCTCTTGGCTTGAATAGCCCCCGCTCCCACTCCGGCGACAGCATTGGTTTCCGCTCCGCTTTTTATGAGTTAAACGGAAAACTGATTACTGAATAACTGTTTAGGGGTGCGGTAGCACCCCGCTACAGAACAGGAGGTAAAGCTATATATGCAGATATTTGGAATGAGAAAAAAAGGCAAGCCAATAATCAAGTGCGACAAGTGCAATCGGATAATCAATAAAGCAAAGCCAAAATGGAAAAAGGTAGGCGATATTGAATATTACTATCTGAAATGCCCACGTTGCAAGGCGGTGTATACCATATCGGCAACGGATACGGCATTAAGGCAGGATATAAAGCGGTTTGAGGAAATGACGGCAAAGGCAAAGGCACAGGGCAGAAAGCCGACAGAAAAAGAGATACAGGAAGCACAGGAACTATTACAGGCAAATGTAGCACGAAACAGGGAAATAAAGGCACAATATCCGCTTGAAATCAAGATGTAAGGAGGCAGCAGATGAAACATAGAGGATTGACTTTTGACAAAGAAAATAAGGCGTATAAGTGGGTGTATGGTATGCCCTCATACGGTTTTGAAACAGAGGAAATAGCAGAGATAGGAACGCCAAACGGCGATTTTTACGACATTGACCCCGCAACGCTTGGGGAAGAAACGGAATACAAGGACCGGCACGGAAAGCAGATGTACACCGGGGATATTGTAGCCTTAGAAGTGGACGGCGATATAAGGGAGTTTGTCGTTGACCGTGCAACGGTAGACAGGGAATATAACACATTGCCGGGATTTGAGGGCAGGACAGTAAAAGTAAGGTTGGCAGGTGTGGTTGTGTTCCGTTGGATTGACCCGGACGGAATCATACATCAGCTTTTACCATGCGTTGACCCTATGGGGGTAGATGATACCGCCAAAATGGAAATTATCGGCACAGTGGCAGAAAGGGCGGTGCATGAGAGTGAAAGCGAGAGCAAAAAGCAGTAGTACGCCTTACCCCATATGGATACAGGGCGAATACATAACAGAACCGCCAATCAGACCAGTAGACGGGGCGAAACGCCCCGCAGGTCATTACATAGACAAGGGCGGTTATCCGGGTGCAAATGTGTATGAGGTAAGTATAGAAACGCTATGCAGGGATACAGGGGAGGTTGACCGCCGGAAAAATGGGATTTACGAAAATGACATACTGCTTTATGAAACAGAACAGGAAATAGGTTATTTCATCATACAGGATATGGAAACGGCGGTTGACATTATAAACGGCGAGATATTAGAGATTAAAGAACTACAGGCACAGGATATAAAGGTAATCGGCAATATGATAGATTTTCCCGATTTTGTAGAGGGTATGAGGTATTGCGTTGATACAGAAAGGGAAATACCGTATTTGCCCGCACTGGACGTACAGATAACGCCGTATCCATACTTAAAGCTGACTTGCCTTAAATGCAATCATACAATGCTTAGTTGTTCGTATATGGCAAGGCACAAGGACTGCGGGGGATACTTGACAGCGGATTTTGCAACCAAAGTATACAGGAAAGGAGAACAAAAAGAAAAGGCGTTTGCATAGTGGCTGACGCAAACACCTTTTCATTACTGCCTTATAGCAATAATTACACCTATTCAAATTATACTATAAGGCGTGTTTAAAGTCAATAAGCAAGCCGAAAGAAACGTGCCAAAAGGCTGAAAAAGTTGCACGTTTCGGACCTTGTATGGGGTATTAACATCTAAGGCATAACTTATAGGGTATACTTACACAAGTATATTATGTGTATGTATAGTTGCATAAGTATATGTTTTGGTTAGTGTACCTTATGCAAGGGATAGTATAAGGAGAATGATAGCATGAGGAAAAGTTTCGTAAGAGAGAAAAAAATATACTGCGGAGAGGAATACTTAGAGGTTGATATAGTCCATGTAACCAATACGCCGGAAGCAGGGAAAAAGAAAAAGGGAAAGAGTAGCACACAGCAGAAAAATTTGAATGATAAGAGAAGTAAAAGGCGGTTTGTGCAGATAGCCAATACTAATTTTGGGGCAGATGATTTACATATATCAGCAACGTACAATGAAGAGCATTTACCTATTACCTTAGAGGAGGCAGAAAGGAACGTACACAATTATTTAGACAGGGTAAAAAGGAAGATGAAGAGGGAAACGGGGCAGGACTTGAAATATATGCTTGTGACAGAGTACACCCCGGAAGATGAAGAGGGGCAGCAGTTGACCCTAGAGGGCATAGAGGATAAAAGCACTAAGGCGGTAAGGATACATCACCATATTATCATAAACGGCGGTTTAAGCCGTGATGATTTGGAGTTGATGTGGAGTAAGACCCGGATTAACTGGAAAAAGGCGAAAGACCCGGAATACAGGAAAAACGTAGATTACTTGGGGTTTGTGAATTGCGACAGGCTACAACCTAACGAGAATGGCATAGAGGGGTTAGTAAATTACATAAACAAGCGTAAAAAGGGGTGCAAAAAGTGGAGTACCTCTATGAATCTGAAAAAACCAAAGGTAAAGAAAAACGACAGCAAATACAGTTACAGAAAGGTTTGCACATTGGCAAAGACCCCGGAAGATAAAGAATACTGGAGAAAGGTATATAAGGGGTATGAGCCTACAAAGATAGATTTTCAGTACAACGACTATACAGGGTGGAGCGTGTATCTGAAAATGCGGAAAGTGAGGGATAGGGCAAAGTGATTATAGGATTGCATGACAGCGAAAAGGAACACTTTAAAAAGGCTAAGACATTCCCAAACTATGCCCTTATGAAAATATCAGCTTACCATAAGGCAAAGGGGGATACGGTGGAATGGTGGGATAAGTCAAAAACCTATGATATTGTCTATTCCTCAAAGATATTTGATTTTACGGAAGAAAACCCGGATTTACCGCCGGATACCATAAAGGGCGGTACAGGGTACGACATAGAAAGCAAGCTGCCACAGGAGATAGATGATATATACCCGGATTATTCCATATATCCCGATTGTGATTATGCGATAGGGTACATTACAAGGGGTTGCCCTAGAAAATGCCCGTGGTGCTATGTGCCAAAGAAAGAGGGGAACATAAAGCCCTACAGGAAGTGGACGCAGTTAGTCAGATTCGATACACCCAACCTAATACTTATGGATAACAACATATTGGCTTGCAGATATGGCATAGAGCAGCTAAAGGACATGATAGGCAAAGGGTGGAAGATAGACCTTAATCAAGGCATGGACGCAAGATTAGTTACGGAAGAGGTAGCGGACATATTGGCGGGGTTGGACTGGATAAAGTGGATTCGTTTTTCTTGTGACACGATAGGGCAGATAGAAAGCATTGACAGGGTAGCGGAACTGTTAGGCAGCAGAGGGATAAAGCCGTACAGGTTATTTATATATGTGTTGGTGCGGAAAGACCTAGACGAAGCAGACTACAGGGTACAGAGGTTGAAACGTCATAAGGGAATACACCTATACGCACAGGCAGAGAGAAACGAGGGTTTAGGAATCAGACCGAACAAAGCACAGCTTGAATTTACCAACCGTTACATATACGGCAATCTGTACAGGAAAGAAACATGGAAAGAATATTTAGATAAAAGACCGTGGATAAGGCAGAGATTGGAGAGTGATACCATTGTATGAGTTAAACAAAATTCATAATGTGGATTGCATGGTAGGCATGAAACGGTTTCCCGACAAGTATTTTGACGTGGCAATAGTAGATGTGCCGTATGGAATCGGGGAAGCCGGACAGAAAAATAAATATAGGGGCGGTTTGGCAATTCCACAGGATTATAAGCCGTATGAGGGAAAAGACAGAGAAGCACCGGGACCGGAATATTTTGAAGAACTGTTTAGAATAAGCAAGAATCAAATTATATTCGGTGCGAACCACTTTATAAGCCGGATACCGATAGATAGCAGTTGTTGGATTGTGTGGGATAAGCAGAATGAATATACAGATTTTGCGGATTGTGAATTAGCTTGGACAAGTTTTGATACGGCGGTAAGAAAGTTTTCTTTTCGTTGGAATGGTATGTTACAAGGGGATATGAAGAATAAGGAAACACGCATACACCCGAACCAAAAGCCTGTAAGACTGTATGAAATGATTATACGGCGGTATCTGAATACAGGGGATAAACTCATAGACACACACGCCGGAAGCGGTAGTTGTCTGATAGCAGCACATAGGACAGGACACGATTTTATAGGGTTTGAGATTGACCCGTATTATTGCGGATTGGCACAAGAGCGATTAGAAGCAGAGAAAAAGCTGACAAGCATTAAAGACAGGATAAAGCAGAGAATGAGGAAAGGAGAGGTTTGCAATGCTGACACTTCCGATAATGGGTAAATGGTTTTATATGATTCTGTCCGGCGAAAAGAAAGAAGAGTACAGGGAAATAAAGCCGTATTATATAAGTCGTTTTAAGAAAATATTTGATATGTACCCACATTCTAATATACCGTATGGGACCGATAAAAGGGAAATCAGATTTAGAAACGGATACGGCAGCAGTAGACCGACATTTATAGCACTATGCACATTAGATATAAAGACAGGTAGGGAAGAATGGGGAGCAGAGCCGGGGAAAGAATATTACACACTGGAAATACATGAAATCTGCATGAAAGCAAATTGTAGCAAAGGGGAACTGGAAGCACAGAAGAGAAAGGAGAAAAGAATATGCAGCAGTCGGCATTTATAGCACGTTGCCCTTATGAAATAGGGGATAAGGTCAATATAACATTTTATGACGGTGTAGCGGTAATTGGTGGCCCTATAACGGCAAGCACGGCAGAGGTAGTAATAACGGATATTTTGGCGGTACATTCATGCAAAAGGCAGCAGGTAACTTTTATGTATGAAATTAACAATACTAAGGTATTGCATTTAGTGGAATGGGAGGCGGTAAAGCATGGAAAATAATGGATTTGTGACCGATTCGGACACAGAAAGAGAGTTAAAGGCATGGCAGACAGCAAGAGAAACGCCAATAGATGAAGAGAAGCTAAGGCAGCAGTACAAAAACAGGCAGAACAACGCACAGGGGCAGCACTTTGAAAGGGAAATTTTAGCCGGATGTAGAATGTATCAGCAGCACGGCATAGCAACGATAGACAAAACGCCCGAACCATTCCGAGTATCAAAGAAAAGCCAAAACGGAATATTTACAGGACGTTTCAGTACCCCGGCACAACCCGATTTTCAAGGGACCTTACACGGTGGGCGGTCAATCGTATTTGAAGCAAAGAGGACAAGCAAAGACAGGATAACAAGAAATGTACTGACAGATACGCAAATGGACGTATTAGAAAAGCACAACCGATTAGGGGCATTATGTGGGGTATGCGTCAATATTCAAGATGATTTTTTCTTTATACCGTGGAACGTGTGGCGAGATATGAAAGAAATGTACGGCAGACAGTACCTAAAGGCAGATGATATAGAGGAATACAGGGTAAAGTTTGACGGTGCGGTACATTTTTTAGATAAGGCAATTTATTTTGAAAAGACGGCAGCAGTCGGCAAAACAGACGCTATGTTAGATAATATCATTTTCAAACTGTAGGAGGCACACCATGAGGAAAATATATATAAGCGGAAAGATAACAGGCGATAGCGGATACATAGAAAAATTTAAGGAAGCAGAAAAGAAAGTAAGACAGCAGTACAAAGGGTGTGAGGTAATCAATCCGGCTATAATCCTACAGACAATGCCGGAAAGCACGACACACGCAGAGTACATGAAAATAAGCCTTTGCCTACTGGATATGTGCGATTCTATTTATTTGCTGCCCGATTGGGAAGAAAGCAAAGGGGCATATATGGAATATCACAGGGCGTTTGATATGGGAAAACGGATATTAGGGGTGTAGCTTATGAGGATAGACGGATTAGCCGGGGCGGGGATACCGTACATAAGCATGATGAAAAAGGCGTTGCCAAAGGAAGAGCCAAAGAAAAAGAAAGTTAAAAGCCACAGACTAACAGAGATTGACCCGAAAACCAAAAAGCCACGCCTTAAAAAAGGGGTAAGTACAGAAAGGGCGGTTGAAGTCCTATATATGTTTGAAAATGCGGACGTAACGCCTAATCAGATTGAGGATATGAAACAGACCATTGAGAACCAAAGGCAGCGTATTTTGAAACTGGAGGATTGGTAGGAGGTAATGTGATGATATGCACAAAAAGCGAACTGATAGAAACGATAAAAAGCATGACGGGGTTACAGGAACAAGAAATAAAAATCGAATGTAGGGTAGGGATAGTAACGGTAACAACGTGCAAAGAACTAAAGGAAGAAATAAAAGAAACAGTAAGGACGGAAACGCCACTTGATACAGTGATAGAGTGGGTAGTAGATAAAAAATGAAAGGAGATGGGTAACAATATGCCAACAAAGAACGCCGAAAAGATAGCACAGGCAGCAGTATACATAGACGGAAAGCCAATAAAGAGGATACAGGAAATAAGACCACAGGAAATTAGAGTTGTTAAGTCAAGGCATAGAAGAAAGGGGCGGTAATATTGCGAGAATTGACACTAGGAAGCCTATTTGACGGTATCGGCGGGTTTTGCTATGCAGCACAGCTTACAGGTCGTATAAAGCCGATTTGGGCCGCTGAAATAGAGCAAAACTGCATAGACATAACAAGGTATCGTTTCCCGGAAGTAATGCACGTTGGAAGCGTCACGGAATTAAAGGGAGATGAAATACAACCCGTGGATATAATCACTTTTGGGAGTCCGTGTCAAGATTTAAGTATTGCTGGACAGCGAAAAGGATTAAAGGGCAACCGTTCCGGGTTGTTCATGGAAGCGATTAGAATTATTGAGGAAATGAGGTTAGCAACAAATGGTAAATATCCAACTTTCATTATTTGGGAGAATGTTCCCGGTGCTTTTTCATCAGCCAACGGAGCAGATTTTAGAGCCGTGCTTGAAAAAATCACAAAAACCAGTATTCCAATGCCTACAAGTGGCGAATGGGCAACCGCAGGAATGGTTAGAGGGGCAGCAGTTGACGCAGCTTGGCGAGTGCTTGACGCTCAATTTTGGGGAGTACCCCAACGTAGAAAGAGAATCTACCTTATCGGAGATTTTGGAGGACAACGTGCCGGGGAAATACTCTTTAAGTCCGAAAGCGTGCTTGGGTATACTCCGAAGAGCAAGGAACAAAAACAGGAAATTGCCGGACAATTTGCGGATAGCGTTGGAACAGAAAATAGCAGAGCAGGGGGGGGAGATAATCGGGTTGGATTTTGCACACGCTGACAGCGTTGTAAGGACATTTACCGATAAATCCCCGACACTTCTACAAAATATGGGTCGTGGTGGCGGTCAAACGCCTTGTGTAATGTACGAGGAAAGCAAAAAGGCATACGGGATAAATGCAAAAAGCATTATCGTAGATGAAGAAAGCACAGGCACATTATCTACATATTGCGGAAATTCAACCAACAGGAACATTGTAGCGATAGAAAAGAAAAGTGTTATACCGCTCCGTGATGAAGTGACAAGGAATAAGGCAAGCAACGGTTTAGGGGTCGGGAAAGTCGGGGGACCATGCCCGACACTGACAACGGCAGACGTACACAGCGTTTTCTATGAAGCGTATCAGCATAACGGATACAGGGAAAGTGAGGTAAGCGGAACACTGACAACGGACCAGAACAGCACGATAAGAGGGGATACGCCTTTAATAGTGCGGACAGACAGAAAAACTTTTGAACTCAATCAGCACGGAGGATACAGGGAAGCAGAGATAAACGGCACTTTGAGGGCAGCAGGGGGGGATTACGGCGGAGGGTCGGAAACAATCGTAACAGAGAAGTACAGGACAAGGGAGAATATCCCTAGCAAGCCAAAGAGCATAAAAGACATTCTGAAAAGGGCGGTACAGAAAGTTACATACATCATACGCCGTTTAACGCCTGTAGAGTGTGAAAGGCTACAGGGATACCCGGATAACTGGACAAAATACGGTGCTGACGGTACGGAAATAGCCGACACAGCACGTTATAGGGCAATAGGTAATAGTATATGCGTTTATTGTGCTGAAAGGGTGTATTTGGGGATTTTAGACGCATTAGACACGGACGAATTAAAGGAGGCAGACAATGGCAGAGGATAAAAGAAAACGCTATCAAATTATTTGTCCTTATTGCGGTAAGGTGCAGTACGCCTGTAAAAGTATGTTGCATGAAATGGGATACAACGAAGCGGGTCACGGTACTTGCATGGAATGTAAAGGGTTTATGAAGCTGATATATAACCCGGAATCCGATACAATGACCGCTAAGGAATGGGAAACGGTAAAGCCGGATAGAAAGGGTGGTTTATTTGGTTAAGTGTAGTGTATGCGGGAAAGAGGGGTTAAGGGTCGTTTGTGTCTGTCCGGATTGTTTGAAAAGGGCAGCGGTTGACCCCGGACAAATACAGAAGCTAAGGCAGATAAACAATATATTGAATATTACGGCTGATACAGACGGAAACATAAAAGAATGTGTGCAAAGTCTGACAGAAATATTACAGGATTTGGAAAGGGGTAGCTATGGCAAAGAAGAAAAGCAAAGTAACATCATTCAGGCAGGAAAAAAAGATAACCTATAACAGATACAAGCCGAACAGGAAAGCAAGGCGGTTAGGGATTAAGCCGGAAGAACCGCCAAAGAGGGAAGAAAAGAAAGTATCAAAGGCAGCAGTATTAGGGGAAAGCATACAGAGGGCAAGGGAAATACAAAAGCAGATTGTACCGCCGGGCATAACATACGGGGAATATATGGCATATCTGAAAAGCAGACGGCAGCAGTTGGAAGAGAAGAACCAGGGGGTACATAATGGCAAGGTATGAAGTTGAGTACGCATTATTTAGAAAGTGTGTCATAGAAGCGGATTCTTTAGAGGAAGCAAACGACAAGGCACACACGATAGAAGATGAAGAGATAGAAAGAATGGAAACGGAGAATACAGGGCATGTTGTTTGGAACGAACCGACAGAAATTAAATAATACTTGCACAAGTATACAAACTGCACAAAGATATTATATACTTGCATAAGTATTTTTGTGCGCTATTCCGGGTTGAAAATATACTTGTGCAAGTATATAATAGAATCATCAAAGGAAATCAAACAAACGGAGGTAATCAGATATGAAAAAGATTAACAATATGGATTTAATGGCAAGTGCAGCGGTAGAAATTGCAAATTATAAGAAATGGATAAACGAAGCGGAAACAGAAGAAAAAGCAAAGGCAGCGGGAAACGCAGCGTTAGGGTTCATAAACGGCATGAATATCACAATAAATGCAATGATTTGCACTGAAAACAACGACTTTACCGGGGATTTTGGAGAATGGACGGAAGAACAGGAAAAAGCGATAAAGCGGTTTGTGAAACAGAAATGTATAGACTTGATTTGCAAAAAAGGCGAAGAATAGCCGAAACGGTAAGGGGCAAACGCCCCGAACCGTCAAGACAGGTCGGCAACCTGTTTTCTGACGAGGGCAAGCCAAAAGCCGTAGCAGGGATAGAGTGAAAAAATGGTAGCGGGTACACCATGCTAGAGAGTGTGCAGACGGTCAACAGGTTTTTCGTAATTTTTTAATGTGAAAAATTGCAACGCCTATCACAAATGCCGGGAAAGGGTGGCGGTATCAATGGTAAGAGGTCCGCCCCGAAAAGATGATTGCACACTTTATAGAGCGTCCAAAGGTTGGGGGTTGTATAGAGTGTGCAAGGCAAGGAGGGTTTAACGTGGTTAAGATGTCACAGGAGGACAGACAGTATTTTAAGAATGGGGCAAAAACCCTATGCGGTACGGAACTGCTATTTGTCATTAGAATTATCGAGGATAAAGACTTGATAAAAGTAATTGATAGCGAGGATTTAGAGTTTATGAAGCATGAGTTAGGCAGACAAGCCGGGGCAATATGGGCAAAACTTCTTAGGGCATTAAAGAAATTGGATTTTAAGGAAACACAAAGAATATTAACAGGAGGTACAGGCGAATGAAAACTATTGCAATTATCAACATGAAAGGCGGTTGTGCCAAAACCACGACTGCAGTAAACATGGCGTACATATTAGCCAAAGAGTACGACAAAAAGGTATTGCTTATTGATAATGACAAGCAAGGCAATCTTTCAAAGGCTTGCGGGGTATGGAGTTATGAAAATCCTAGCCTTGCGGATATGCTGACAGGACAGGAAGAAATAGGCGGTGTGGTACAGGTGGTTGAGAAAATGCCTAATATGGCGGTTATTCCGGCGAATATGCACTTATTGACAGCTAACCTTGCAGTAATCAAGGACGAAGAGAGAGAACAGGCAACAATCATTTCTAAGGAACTGGAAAAGGTAAAAGAAATCTTTGATTATTGTATCATTGATTGCCCGCCGGACATTAACGTATCTGTAATAAATGCACTTGTGGCAGCAGATGAAGTTATCATACCGATTAAAATTGACGGTTACGCCTTTGACGGTATGGACGAACTGGAAGAGCAGATAAACAACGCAAAGGCATTAAATCCGAAATTGAAATTTAGAGGTTGTCTTGTGACTATGTATTATAACCGTGATGTATGCAGACAGGGAGAAATGTGGTTGCAGAATCAGCGTTACCCGGTATTTAAAACGCATATCAGACGAACGGAAAAGGCAGACGAAGTTACTTTTACAAATGAAAGCCTTATGGAATATTCCCCACGCTCCGGGGCCGCTAGGGATTATAAAACATTCGTAAAAGAATACTTGGAGGGATAGCATGGCATATAAGAACAAAGAGGGATACCGTGACCCAACGGCAGGGGAAGCCGTTGGAACGGTTGCCAAAGAAGAAAAGAAACGGAACGAAGCAGTAACAAGCCTTATCACAATGTTAAAGCAGATTATCAGCCTTGCGGGGTTTGAGTTGGTGGGGCGTATCGTATTGAAGGACAAGGAAACAGGAAAGGAGTACAGGTAATGGGAAAAGATTTAAGTAGTTTAACAGAGAAGCAGCAGGAAAACCTCAAAGAGTTATTCAAGCTGATAAAGGAACGCCCGGACTTGCCAATAGTGCCAATGGTGGACACTGATATAGTGGCAGATGATAGCGGTTATTGGTTAGGCGGTTGGGGAAGTGCAAGCATAGATAAGTATTTACCGCATGAATACGGAATAATTTTCTATGAACAGGGTCGCCCGGACGTGGTAGACATTTTCGAGAAATTTTTTGATTATGAAAAGTGCGGAATCAGTGAGGAAATGCCGGATAGTGAAGCATTGCCAATTATGCGTGAAAAGGTGGATAGTTTAGACTGGATAGAAGCAATTATTATTAACATTGATTTGCCGGATACGGCATTGTGTGACGGGGAGGTATAACATGGGAAACAGACCTATATTGTTTGTGAATACGGACAACTACCCTATGTTTTGTGATAACAGATGTGCAAATACAGAGTGCAGCAGGCACATATCAAAATTGTATCAGCATAGCGGAGGGGCAAAGATAAGCAAGCTAAGGGATACCGAGGATTGCGAGGGGTACATATCAAGACGGAAAAAGACAATACAGGAAATAAAGCAGATTGAAAAGGAAATGGAGGCAGCGGGAATTGAAAAATAATGATAATGTGGAAATGAAAACAGGGGAAGCGGTAGTATTAGGTGGTTGGAATCAGCAGATAAAAGCATTTCCAACGGTGGAAATACCTTTAGACGAATACAAGGCGTTTATTGAATTTAAGGTAAAAGGGCCGACAATGGAAATACCGTTGCAGCAGTATGAGGAATTGAAAGAAAATAATATGCGTATGCAGGGTAAGATATGGGATTTGGAAAATCAGATTAGAAATTTGGAATATCAGTTAGAGAGGGAAAAGGAACGGCGAGGGGAAATAGACGAACATACAGACATTGTTACAAAAATGGTAGCGGACGGAATCACAGAAAAGGTAATGAAAGATTTGTTGCAGTTATCAGAAGAGCAGAAAAAGGAACTTAGGGAAAAGTGGCGTAAAATGTGACCGATTCGGACACGGAAAATAAAGGAAAGCGAGGTAATTTATAATGGCAGAGAAAAAGAAAGGGTTTGACCTTAACAGTTTGCTTAACACAAAATCCAAAGGGGCAGCAGTACAGGCAGAGGGACCGGCACAGGCAACGGAAAACGCCTTTGATGTGATTATGCTTGATGTGGAGGACTTAATGCCGAGTAAGGATAATTTCTATTCCACAGAAAATATTGACGAATTGGCAGCAGCTATTGAGTTATCCGGGTGCATTGAACAGAATTTAGTTGTTAAGCCGGAGGCACATGGTAAGTATGAAGTGATAGCCGGACACCGTAGACGGTTAGCAGCTTTAAAGTTGGTGGAAGAGGGAAAGGAAGAATACAGAAAAGTACCGTGCCGTATCAAGAAAGAATCAGACGAAATAAGGGACCGTTTAAGTCTTATCTTTACCAATGCAACGGCAAGGCAGCTTACGGATTGGGAAAAGGTAAAACAGGCAGACGAATTAAAAGCCGTGCTGACAGAGTACAAAAAGGCTTTACAGGAAGAAAACAAAGACAAGCCAAAGGAAGAGCGGGAAAGAATCGGGCGTATCCGTGAAATCGTGGCACAAATGCTTAACACGTCCACTACACAGATAGGACGCATGGAAGCGATTAGCAATAATCTGTCACAGGATTTTAAAGAGGAACTGGAAAAGGGCAATATCAATATTTCAACTGCACACGAACTTAGTAGGCTTGACGAAGAGGGGCAGAAAAAAGCCTATGAGCAGTACGAAGAAAAGGGCGAGTTGCATATAAAAGATGTAAAGCCGGAAGAAAAGGAAGAAATCACGGACGAACAGGCAGAAAAGGCACAGGAAGCAATAAAGGACGCTATCAAGGGGGAAGTAAACCGGGCAATATTCAAGGTAAAGGATAATGTGGCAGCAGTAGAAAGGACGTTAAGGAAATATTTCAGCAAGTCTTTTCAAGGAAAAAAGTTTGACGGTGGTAAATATATATATCGTTTTCAAGCGGACGGAATCACAATTATTGATACTGACAAATGGGGGAATTTCTTGATTGAGTATTCAGACCTTGCGGAAATCGTGGTATTGATGATTGAAAATAACCAATTATCCTATGACGATACCATAGAAGAGGTACAGGAAGAGGAAACGAGGGAAGAAACCGAAGAGGAAACAGCCGGGGCAATGAATGAGCCACAGGCAGCAGAACCCGAACCACAGGAAGAGGAAAACGAACCTTTACCGGGGCAGCAGGATATGAGCGATTACCCGGAATATGTACCCGAACCACAGGAAAAGGGATTAGACTTTACAAAGTGGATACAGGAAAAATACGGCATGGCACAATATACGCTTATCGGAAAAGAGGTTAGGGCGGTTATAGCGTCCGAACTGGAAGCAAACAAAGGAAAGCCATTGTGTCCGGCTGAATGGGAAAACAGATTAACAAACGCCTTATCTGTATGGGTTATGAGAAAAACGGCAGAATATCAGCAGTATTTACAGGGTTAGGCGGTGTGTTATGGGCCAGTTTGAGTATAAGGAGGGTGTTTTATTAAGATGTGGGCAGGTGGCAGATGATAGCACAAGAGCGGTTATAGCTGCCCTGTCTGCCTGTACAGGAAACGACATACAAACAACGTGCGATTTATTAAATCAGCTATTGCAATCCTTTGATATGTTGGTAAATGGCTTACAGGACGTTCTACAGGCGTTAAGGGAAGCATTTACGGAGGTATCACAAGATATTTGCGAACCCTATAGGCACAGGGGGACCCGGCACGGCAGCAGTATTAGACAAGCAACGCCAATAAAGGCAAATGCAAATATCAAATGGTGGGAAAAATACAGACCGCCATAACAGGAGGATTACATACAATGAAAAATTCGGAAGTGGAAGCAATCTTAAAATTTTACAAGTGGATTGACTTGGATATTAAAGTAGCAAGTGAGTGGCTAGAGCAGTACGAAGCCGGATATAATCCGTTAGGTGCGGTTGAATATGACGGTATGCCACACGGCAATAAATTAGGCGATAGTACGGCTTTGCTTGCTATGAAATTGGCAGAAACGGACACAAGGGAACGCATAGAAACCCTAAAAAGCCGGATTACGGAATTAAAAAAACTTAGGACACAGATTTTCAAGGAAATTTCCGCATTATCGGCGGTGCATAAAGTGATAATAAGCGGGTTGTACTTACAGGGGCAGAAATGGGACCGCATAGCAGAACAGGTAGGCTACAGTGTACGGCAAGCCAAAAATATAAGGTGCGAAGCCTTAAAAGTTTTGGGCGAAAAATTAGCAAGGAATAGAAATGTATCACGCAGCAAAATAATAAAAGAAATTTTGCAGTAAAGATTGCCCACCATTGCCCGATTTTTTGTGGTATGATAGTAGCATGAAAAGGAATGAAAGGGCAGCAGGATTATTGATAAAATCCCGCTGCCTTTTTGTACGGCATTTTTGAAATTTTCTAAAAATGCGGTAATTCCGGGGTAATGGAACTCCGGGAAATGGGAAAACAAACAAAGGAGGGATACCATGCCGCGGAAAAAAGACGAAAAGAGGGAAAAAGCAAAGCGGATTTTTTTGGATTCTGACGGAATGGCAAAAAATCCCGAAATAGCGGAAGTGTTGGGCGTGGATTCGGCAAAAATAGCAAAGTGGAAATGTATGGATAAATGGAAAGAAGCACTTGAAAATCAGCCGAAAAAACAGGGGGCACAGAAAGGCAACCAAAACGCCAAAGGACACGGCGCACCCAAACGCAATAAAAACGCACAGACACACGGGGCGTATTCTACAGTGTATTTTGATGAACTGTCAGAAGATGAAAGAAAGCTGATAGAATCGGTTACGCTGAATACAACGGAAAATATGCTAAGAGAATTACAGACCCTTATAGCAAAGGAAAATGATTTAAAGAAACGGATAGCAGAACTTAACAGCAACGACACAGGGGAATTATTTGTTGACCGTGTAGTAGAAATGCGCACACCTAAAAAGGCGGAGGATAAGGACCCATACGGAACATATACAGGGGAAAATACAGAGGGCAGCAGTAAACCGCCGTTAGATGTGGCTATGGAAACTACTATTAAATCATCAGCATTTGAAAGGGCAATGAAGTTAGAAGCAGAACTAAACAAGATACACGGACGCATAATAAAGCTACTGGATTCTATTAAGTCCTATGAGTTGGAACAGAAGAGGATAAGCCTAGAGGAAAGGCGTTACACATTGATGAAGCAAAAGGCAAGCGGTGTGTATGAGGTAGACCCGGACACAGGCGAGATAGACGATACCTACACAGAGGACGAAGCACAAGAGGACTTGGAAGAGTGACAAAGAGGACGAACACCACGGCATGAGGGGCAAGCGGTCAAAGGTACTGTAAGCCGTCAGAAAGGCTTGCGGGTGCCGTGACCCCAAAACTTGCCTAGCCTCCGGGGTAAAAATCGACTTCCAAAATGCCGGAATTTTTTTTAAGGGGGTAGGATTTTTGAAACTTTATGATAAAAATGCGGTTGCAAAATTTCTTGATATGACCCCTAAGAATGTTGAACGGCTGACAAGCAAAGGGGTATTGCAGACCGTGGGCGAAACAAAATTGTATTCGCTGACAGAATCGAACCACGCATACATAAGATATTTGAGGGACCGAAACCCGGAAACAGAGGAGGCAGTAGACCTAAACGAAGAGAGGGCAAAGCTAACAAAGGCAAAGCGTCTTAATGAGGAGTTGGATTTAGCTTTAAAGCGCGGGGAACTGCACAAGGCAGAGGACGTAAGAAAAATAATGTCCGCAACGCTGATAAATTTTAAGAGCCGTTTAAGTGCAATTCCGGCAGAGGAAGCAGACAAACTAGCAACCATGACGGATAAAGCAAAGATTTTTCTATACCTCAATGCAAAGATAAAAGAAGCATTGGCGGAATTATCTAATTTTGAGGAAATTTTTAAGGAGGAAATACAGGAAGATGAAGAGGGAAACGATTAACCTTTTCAAAGATATATTTAAGGTATTAGAACCGCCCCCAGACCTCACGTTATCACAATGGGCAGACAAATACCGCCGTCTTTCCTCTGAATCGGGAAGCAAGGGAGGGCGTTGGAACACGGATAAAGCACCGTGGCAGCGTGAAATTATGGACGCTATAACCGATATATCCGTTGAAAAAGTTGTGGTAATGTCTGCTGCACAAATGGGAAAAACAGACGCTTTTTTATTAAATACAATCGGCTATTATATGCACTATGACCCGTGTACAATGTTGTGTATGCAGCCGACTTTGAGCCTTGCGGAAACACTAAGCAAAGATAGGCTAATGCCAATGGTAAGGGATACCCCGGCACTGAAAGACAAAATCAACGAGAAGAGCCGGACAAGCGGAAATACGATTTTTAAAAAGTCTTTTCCGGGTGGTCGTATCACAATGACAGGAGCGAACTCCCCAACAGAACTTAGAAGCCGTCCAATCCGTGTATTGTTGGCAGATGAAATAGACGCATACCCGCCAACGGCGGGGGCAGAGGGGGACCCGCTTATTTTAGCCGGAAAGCGTCTTACTACATACTGGAATCGTAAGGAAGTAGACACAAGCACCCCGACAATAAAAGGGGCAAGCCGTATAGAAATGGAGTACGAACATTCGACAATGGAAGAATGGAACGTACCATGTCCGAGTTGCGGAGAGCTTCAGCCGTTGGAGTGGGGCAACCTTACTTACAAAGTGGATGCGGACGGGGAAGTAGAAAGCGTTACCTATGTTTGTGCGAAATGTGGGGTTATCCATTCGGAGGTAGAATGGAAAGACCATTTTAACGAGGGCAGATATATAGCGAAATATCCGAAAAGAAAAGTAAGGGGTTTTCATTTCAACTCTTTAGCGTCAACTTTTTTTGGTTGGGATAAAATCGTAAAAGGTTTTATTGAAGCTGACGCAGCAGTAAAAAAGGGAAATATAGAGTTGATGAAATCATGGGTAAATACCGAGTTGGGGCAGACTTGGGAAGAGGAGGGGGAGAGTGCAAGCAAAGACGATTTAATAAAACGCCGTGAGAAATACCGTTGTGAAGTGCCGGACGAAGTAATAGCGATTACTGCAGGTATTGACACACAGGACGATAGATTTGAAATTGAGGTTGTCGGTTGGGGCGTAGGGTTTGAATCATACGGCATTGTATATAAAAAGATATACGGGGATTTGAAACAGCCGGAAGTATGGAAACGGTTGGACGAACTTTTATTACAGAGATTTAAGAAAGCTGACGGCACGGAATTAAGAATCATTTGCGCCTGTATGGACTCCGGCGGGCATTTTACAAACAAAGTATACAAATTCTGTAAAGCACGGACGGCAAGGGGCGTATATGCGATTAAGGGCGGTAATGAGGGAACGGCAAGACCATACATATCAAAACCAACGAAAAACAACAGAGAACAGGCGTATTTGTTTACGTTGGGGGTAGATACGGGCAAATCATTATTGCTACAACGGTTACTGATAGAGGAAGAGGGTCCCGGTTATTGCCATTTTCCGAAAGATGAAAACGAATACATAAGGGGGTATGATGAAGATTATTTTAAAGGACTGACAGCGGAAAAACAGGTATTAAAGTACAAAAAGGGCAGACCGTATTTTGTATGGGAATTGACAGGCGAAACAAAGAGGAATGAGCCGTTAGACTGTAGGAACTATGCACAGGCAGCAATAGAAATAACAGGCTTGACCCTTAAAGAACCGCCAAAGAAAGAAACAGGAACACAAGCACCCCCGAAAAAGAAAAAACGCAGGGGGAATAGAAGCGGAGGTATATTATAATGGCAGCAATAACATTAGAAACGGCAAAAAAACACTTGGATATGTGGCTAGAAGCCGAAAGCGAGGTTGCAATCAATCAAGCCTATACTATTGGCGGTAAGTCGTTTACAAGGGCGAATTTGGGCGAAATACGCAAGCAGATAGAGTATTGGAGCAATAAGGTACAGGAATTAGAAAATATAGCCAAAAGAAAGGGCAGAAACAGGCTTTACAGGGTCGTTCCGAGGGATTTATAAAATTTTTGAAAGATTGCCCACCATTGCCCGCTTTTTTATGCTATTATATAAAATAGCAAAAGCACCAAAGGAAATACAGGGATATTTCTAAAGGTGCTATTTTTATGCGGAAATGTGGCACAGAATGAGGATTTTGTAGCACAGAAAGGAGGTACAGGCGGTTTTGAATCCGATAGACAGGGTAATAAGGGCAGTTTCCCCGGAAAAGGCATTGAAAAGGGAAGTTGCACGGAAACGGTTAAGCATGGTAAACAGCGGTTACGGCAACTATGGGGCAAATTCGGTTAAGAAATCGGTCATAGGTTGGACGCATGGGGGCGGTAGCCACAGGGAAGATATAGAGGACAATATAGACCCGTTACGCCAACGGTCAAGGGATTTGTACTATGGCGGGTCGAACATTGCCACAGGTGCGGTAAAAAGGCTTAGGACAAACACGGTAGGCACAGGGTTACGGCTAAAACCCAAAATCAATGAGGAAATATTAGGGATAACGCCGGACGAAGCAAGAACATTAGAAGAAACCATAAAAACGGAGTTTGCACATTGGGCGAGGTCAACACATTGCGATTTGGAGCGGTTAGATAATTTTTATCAGTTGCAGCAGTTGGCGTTGCTTAATGCCTTGCTTAGTGGCGATTCGTTCGCACTGATGAAAACCACAAAAAGGGCAGGCAGTATATACGATTTGAGAATTGAACTTATCGAAGCCGACAGGGTAAGCACCCCGGACAAAGAAACAATAAATCCTCTGTTTTGCGAGGGCGTGGAAAAGAACGAAGCCGGGGAAGTGGTAGCGTATCACATTTCAAAATTCCACCCTCTTTCTTTTACAGACAGAAACCCTAGAGAATGGGTCCGGGTGGAAGCATACGGGAAAAGGACAGGAAGAAAAAACATTATACACGTTATGAATCGGGAGCGTATCGGGCAAGTCCGGGGCGTTCCTTTTTTATCCCCTGTAATTGAAACGATAAAGCAGTTGGGGCGGTACACCGAAGCGGAAGTTGTGGCAGCAGTTGTAAGCGGACTGATTACGGTATTTATTGAAAAAGATAGCGCAAGTGATGATTCGGCTTTTGGGGAAGTTGTGCCAGAAGAAATGCAGGTTGACGCAGAGGACGAAAACAGCATAGAACTTGCACCGGGGGCAGTTATCGACTTGGGCGAGGGGGAAAAGGCGAACATGACAACCCCCGGCAGACCTAACTCCAATTTTGACCCCTTTGTAATGGCGGTTATAAAGCAGATAGGGGCAGCGTTAGAAATACCTTATGAAATACTGATAATGGCATTTACAAACAATTATTCAGCGTCAAGGGCCGCCATTTTGGAATTTTTCAAAGTGATAAAGATGTACCGGGAATGGTTTATAGCTGATTTTTGCCAGCCAATTTATGAGGAGTGGCTATGCGAAGCGGTTGCGAAAGGCAGGATAAACGCCCCCGGATTTTTCAACGACCCGATTATTAAGGAGGCGTACTGTACGGCTGAATGGAATGGACCGAGTGCGGGGCAGCTTGACCCGACAAAAGAGGTAGAAGCAGCGGAAGCGAGGGTACAGGGCGGTTACTCTACAAGGGAAAGGGAAACGGCAGAACTGACAGGAACGGATTTTTACGACAATATGAAGCAGCGTAAAAGGGAAGAGGAATTGATAAAGGAGGTTGCAGGCGGTGCAAAGAAAAAGACAGATACCGGGGATACTGGAGATAAGGAATCAGACACAGACCCCGACAAGGAAGCTGACGAACAGGACAGAGAGGAAGAAACCGAGGAATAAAAACGAGATAAACAGGTTTTGGAATTTTGTAGCCAGTGAAGAGGGCAGCACGGCAGAACTCTTACTGTATGGGGAAATATCGGAGTATTCATGGTATGAGGACGATATAACCCCGAAAGAGTTTAACAAAGACCTTAAAGCTATGGGCGAGGTTGAAGAAATAACCGTTCGTATCAATTCGGGTGGGGGTGATGTATTTGCAGCCGTAGCAATATATACAAGGCTGAAAGAACACAAGGCACATATAGCCGTAAAAATAGACGGTTGGTGCGCCAGTGCTGCCACGATTATAGCAATGGCGGGGGATTCTATCGAAATATCGGTAGGCGGTATTTTTATGATACATGACCCGGCAGCGGGGATTTTAGGCTATTACAAGGCAGATGAACTAAAGAAGATTGCGGACGAACTGGAAACAATCAAGCAATCCATAGTTAATTGTTATATGACCGTAACGGACAAGTCAGAGGACGAAATAAAAAGCCTTATGACAGATGAAACATGGTTTACGGGGGAGGAAGCCGTAGAAGCCGGATTTTGTACCGCAGTAATGCTTACAGAGGTTGAAACAGAGGTTGAGGACGCAGAAAAGGTTATTGTAAATTCTGTACCAATCAATTTAAGCACATTCCATACAGTGCCAAAAGGATTATTAGGCTATGCCAATAGCCATAATAATAAATCCACTACCAAAAATGAACAGGAGGGCAATAAAATGACAGTGGAAGAGTTAAAAGCTAAGTACCCGGAAGTTGCTGACGCTTACAAAAATGAGATTATGGCAACGGCAAAGACGGGGGAAACAGACAGTACGGCAGCAGTAGACGCAGAAAGGGCAAGGATAAAGGCGATTGACGAAATGACGTTGCCGGGGTTTGAGGATTTGGCAAACAAGGCAAAATATGAAACGCCTGTAAGTGCGGAGGCGTTTGCTATGCAGATTGTGGCAGCACAGAAAAAGACAGGGCAGAAATTTTTGAATGACCGTGAAGCGGACTTGAACGACTCCGGCGTTAATGAAGTAAACCCTGTATCAAACAAGGGCGGGGCAGATGATGAAGCGGACCCATTCGGGAAAATCATTGATGAAATGTACCCGCAGGCGAAATAAGGAGGTAATGAGAAATGGCAGCAGGAAAAGAATTGTTGGGAAGCTATACCCCAAAAATGATACACGCCGGGGATTATCCCGTTGTGACCGATTCGGGCACGGTTGCGGACGGCAACACTATTTTAGAACTTATGCCCGTAACGCTTGGAACGGACGGCAAATTATCAGCCGTAACCGCTGATACAGTAGCAAATGTATACGGTATCGCAGCGGAAGCAGCGGAAGAGGGGGCAGAGGTAGTAATTTACCTTACAGGGCAGTTTTTCGGGGATTCGTTGGAATTGCCGACAGGAACAACGGCAGCAGACTTTAAAGCACCGTTTAGAAAGTTGGGTATCTTTTTGGTGGATACAGACAACGCAACAACGGCAGCAGGCGAATAAAAACAGGAAAAGGAGATAACAAGATATGGCAATCAGCATTTATGACCCTAGAACAATGGGGAAATTAGTAGAGCGTATGCCGAAAGTGCATACTTTTATCAGAGATACGTTTTTCCGCAACGTGGAAACATTCGACACGCAGAAAATTGACGTTGATTTTAAAAAGGGAAACAGGGCGTTAGCACCGTTTGTACACAAGAAAATAGGCGGGGAAACGGTGGAAAACGAGGGTTTTCAGACCAACACATACGAACCGCCACTTATCGCACCGAACACGATTACAACGGTTGACGATATTTTGAAGCGTACACCGGGGGAAAGCCTGTATAATGGAAAATCCCCGAACCAAAGGGCGGTTGAGAAAATGCAGCGTGATTTTGCGAAACTGGACCAGATGATTACACGCCGTGAGGAGTGGATGTGCTGCATGGCACTGTTTACAGGAAAGATACCAATTTTGAACAGTGCAGGAAAAGCAATACAGGATATTATTGATTTTCAGTTTACGAACAAAGTAACACTGAAAGACGCTGAAAAGTGGAATAAGACAACAGGCGGTAAGTTAGAGCAGTTGGAGGCATGGCGGGATAAGGTACAGGAAACCGGGTTTGTGAATTGCAATATCTGCCTTATGGGGCAGGAAGCATTAGCAGCATTTTTGAAAGATGATGAAGTGAAAGAAATGCTTGATAACCGCAGATATGACCTTGCAGTAATCAAGCCGAAAGAACTCCCGAACGGTGCTACATACGTTGGAACGATTCACAGCTTGGGCATGGACATTTACAAGTACAAGGAAATGTACTTAGACAACTGGACGAATAAGGCGAAGCCGGAAAACAAGTATTTATTGCCGTCAAATGTTGTTGCGTTATTGGCAACGGAGGCTGAATATTCCATGTATTACGGTGCGGTTGGCATTGTGGACGAAGCAGGAAAGACAATCAGCGTAGAAGAGGGAGCAAGGATACCAGAACAGTGGGTAGAAAGACGCCCGGCAAGACGCTTTTTGCAGTTGTCCTCCGCTCCTATCCCTGTACCGCATGAAGTTGATTCGTGGTATGTTGCTACAGTATGCTAAGGCGGGCAGCCTATGAAGAATTTCAAAGAAATGCTTGATAAGGACTTGGACAGCACATTTTACAACTTGGAGGAATTTGCACAGCTAAAAAGGGTCAAGTGTGACGGCGTAGACAAGAAAATACCAGTCATACTTGACTCCGAGGAAACAAAGGAACGGCAAAACCTTGTTTCCGGGGATAATGCGGAGGGATTCTATGGGAAATATATTGTTGTCCGGGTCCGGTTAAGCGATATGGAAAAAGAACCCGCAAGCGGTATGAGGTTTTGGATTGATAGCAACCTCTTTATGATAACTGATGTACGCAACGAGTACAACGAACTGATTATTGGATTGGAGAGGTATGACGAATGATTGAGGTATCAGAACAGACCATAGACAGGATACACGCCATACTTGCAGGGGTGGAAAAGGCAGACGAAAAAGTATTGAAACCCGCACTTGCAAGGGGGTTAATGGCAGGAAAAACGGCAGCGGGAAGAATGGTAAGGCAGACTTACCATATATCGGCGGGGGATTTTAACAGCCGTGGTTACATGAGGTACAACAGCGTAACCAAAAACGGGGACGGGATTGTAGGGAGCATTGAGTATTCGGGCGGTGTGATACCGCTTATGAAATTCAAAGTTTCCCCCAGTACACCAAAGAAAAAGACAACGCCGAGCGCAGCAGTATTAAAGGCAAGCAGCCTTGTGAAATTCAACAGGCAGAACAATGTATTTGTAGCACAAATGAAGTCGGGGCATATAGGAATTATGGAACGGCAGAAAGGCACGGTATCCCCGGCAACAGGAAAAGAAAAGCTGAAAGAATTGCTATCCCCGGCAGTACCGCAAATGGTAGGCAATGAAAAAGTTATGCAGAATGTGGAAGAGCGGGTAAACGAGGTTATCAATCAGCGAATAGAGCATGAAATAGAAAGGTTGTTAAGCAAAAGCGGAGGTTGATAATGACACCATTAGACCTATTGGAAGCCTTAGAAGCATATTGCAAGGAAATAACAAAGGATATGCGGTTGCTTGCGAGAGTGCCGGAAAACAGCACACAGGCAGCAGAACGCCCTCCGGCGGTATTTGTCGGCAATCTGCCTAACAAGGAATCAGAAAAGAAAGCAGCACCCTACATACTTTTAAAGTTATTGACTGGAAAAGATGATAACGAAGAAAGTATATGCAGGGTGCGTATTATTTGCGTGACATTTTCCGAGGACAAACAGGAAAATTACATACAGTGCCTTAACTTGGTAACAAAAATCAAGTCTAAGCTACTGGAGGACGTTGTAATAGATGACCGTTTTTCCTGTCAGAAACCGATAGAATTTATTATCTATGATGATGATTTAGAAGTGTATCAGATAGGCGAGATAATGACGATTTGGGAAATGCAGCAGGTGGAAAGAGATGTAAGGAAATATTTAACATAAGGAGGCATGACGATATGGCAGCAAAGAAAGCAACAGCCACACAGACGGTAGCAGAAAACGCCACAGTAGCCGAAAACGGCGTTGAAAAGGAACAGGCGGTAAATTCTACCCCTAAAGAGGAAAAGGGGCAGGAAACGGCAAATACGGACACTACAGAGGAAACATTTATTTATATCGGGCCGACAACTCGCACAGGGTTGATTGAAAACACGATTGTAAAAGGCACAAGGGAAAGCGTGGAGGAATATCTGAAAGACGCAATAGCGGAAATACCGCAGGTAAAAATGCTTATCGTGCCGACAGAAAGCCTTGCGGTAAACAGGTCAAAGGCAAGAACGCCGGGAACACTGTTAAACAAGTATTACAATGACGTGTTGAGCCTGACAAGAAAGGCAAAGGAGGTTTAAAAAATGGCTTATTTTCATGGAGCAAAAGCAAGTAAGCGAGGTACGAGCATTTCAACGCCAGTAACCGCCGACAGTTGCATACATCTCATTGTAGGAATGGCCCCGGCACATATGGTAGGAGGGAAAGTAAACGAGCCTGTATATGTATCCTCATATGCGGAAGCCGTGGAAGCTATGGGATATAGTGACGATTGGAAAAAGTACGATATTTGCGAGGAAATCTATACAAGTTTCAAACTGTATCAGAATGGACCGATTATCATTATCAATGTGTTAGACCCGGCAAAACATTTAACAGGGGAAACAGACGCAACGGACATGAGGTTATCCGGGGGCATTTTGGATTTGCCGTTGGAAGCATTGGCAGACAAGGTAGTAGTAAAAGGGTACAGTACAGAGGATACGCTTACAGATGAATACCAAAGGGGCGTTGACTATGAATTACTGTACACGGACGAAGTATTAAGACTGGAACGTATTGAGGGAGGGGCGATTGCGTCAGATAATGCAACGCTTAACATCAAGTATAATGCGGTTGACCCCTCAAAAGTCACGAAAAAGGATATTATCGGGGGATATGATATTAACACAAAGAAATCAAGCGGTTTTGAGTTGGTGGATTTTATTTTCCCGAAATTCCGGGTTATACCAACCGTTTTCCTTGCACCGAACTTTTCACACGACAGCGAGGTTGCAGCAATCATGGCAGCGAAAGCGGAAAGTATCAACGGACTTTTTAAGGGTGTGGCGATTATTGATGTTGACACAACGGAAGCAACGACATATACAGAAGCCGTGGAATGGAAAACCAAAAAGAATATCGTGCAGCCGTCCGAACTGTTAGTATGGCCCATGCTGACATTAGGGGGGAGGGTATTCCATTACTCCACACAGTTAGCCGGACTTATGGCAAAGACGGACGCAGACGAGGATTTAGGCAAGGAAACGCCGTGTGAATCGGCAAGTAATAAAACATTGCAGATTGACGGCATGGCATTAGCAGACGGAACGGAGGTATTGCTTGACCTTACAAAAGCCAATTATCTTAACTCACAGGGGATTATCACGGGGTTAAATTTTATCGGCGGTTTTGTATCATGGGGCAATGAAACCGCCTGTTATCCGTCAAATACGGACGTTACGGACTATTTCTATTGCGTAAGCCGTATGTTTCAGTGGGTCGGCAATTCGGTTATCCTGTCAATGTGGAGCAAGGTTGACAGGGGATTAAAACCACGGTTAGTAGAATCGGTTGTACAGAGCCTTAATATTTGGCTTAACGGACTGACAGCAGACGAGGTAATTTTAGGGGGCAGGATTGAGTTTTTGGAAGAGGAAAACCCGGTAACGGATTTAATGGCAGGTATCGCACATTTCCACATTTACATTACCCCGCCTAGTCCGGCGAAAGAACTTGATTTTGTTTTAGAGTATGACGTAAGTTATCTTGAAACTTTATTTGCAGCATAACGGGAGGTGGAAAAATGCCAAAAATTGATGAAACAGTAATCGGGTTTGCGGTTTATGAGGACGCAACGGAGTATTATGGAATGTCAGAGGTAACATTGCCGGAAATATCGAATTTGACCGAGGAAATCAGCGGGGCCGGCATGGGCGGTAAGGTAGAAGCTGTTATTTTAGGTGCTATCGAAGCTATGACAACGACATTTAATTTCAGAACGGTTACAAAGAACGCTATCAAACTGCATGAGCCGAGGGAACACCATATAGATTTAAGGGTGGCACAGCAGAATAAAAACACTACAAAAGGCGTTACAGAGATTGGAAAAGTGAAACATCTGCTTACCATTACGCCTAAGAAATTAAACCCCGGCAAGGTTGCCACGGCAAGCGCAGCAGAGGTAAGCGGGGAATATGCGACAACGTATTACGCCACTTACATAGACGGTAAAAAGGTACTGGAGATTGACCCGTTGAATTATATCTATTTTGTAAACGGAAAAGATTGGTTGGCAGATGTCAGAAAAGCACTTGGAAAATAAACAGGCACGGGAAACCGTGTTTTTTCTTTGCAAAAAAATAGGAGGATAAGACAAATGGAAGATATTAAGAAAGAAAATGCACAGGCAGTTACAGAGGAAACAAAGGCAGAAACGGCGGTTGTGACCGATTCGGACACAAAGGAAAAAGTGCCGGAGGGTGCGTTTGTACTTATGCTTGCAAAACCGTACACCTATGAGGATAAGACCTATAAAAAATTTGTGTTCGATTTTGAAAGCCTTATAGGGGAGGATTTGGTAGACATTGAAACAGAAATGACGGCGGTAGGCGAATTTGCCTTATCCCCGGAAATTTCAACCTCATTCCTGTACAGGTTGGCAGCAAAGGCAGCAAATGTAGGAAGTGATGTTATATTACATCTTCCTATCCGTGAGTTTGGAAAGGTCAAGAATAAGGCACAAAGTTTTTTAGTGTCAACGGGATTCGGCGGGGAAACCCGATAAAGTGGTTTAAGAAAAACTGCATATTACTGTCAAGGGAAACTCATACAAGTATAGAGTTTTGGCTAAAGCAGACTATTAGGGGGCTGGATTCTTGGATTAAGACATACAACTTGGTAGTCGAAGAGCAGAAACAGGAACAGAAAGGAGCGGGAAATGGCAACGGCTAAACAGTTTGAGTTACTTTTTCAGCTAACCGCAAGACTTGGGCCGAACTTTTCCCAATCCTTTAAAAATGCGTCACAGACCATGAAATTACTGCAGAATGATTTGAGAAGTGCGGACCAGAAATTAAAGGACGTATCAGCTTATCAGAAGCAGCAGAACGCAGTAGAAAAGAGCCGACAGCGAGTAAGTGAGTTACAGGCAGAACATGAACGACTTACAAAGGAAATCGAAGAAACAGGACAGGCAACGCCGGAACTCACAAGACAGCTACAGGCAAATGAAAAGGCATTACAGAAAGCACAGGACGCAACGGCAAGGGAAGAGGAACGGCTAGAGGAATTAAGCAATACCCTCCGGGAAGCCGGGGTAAATACTGATAACTTAGGACGGGATACAGACGAATTAAGGCAGCAGTATGAGAGGTTAGAACAGGCACAGAAAAAAGTACAGGCGATAACGGAAAAACAGGCAGCAAACAAAGAAGCTATTTCACAGACGAAAGCACAGTTAGGAGGGTTGGTTGGAACGGTTACGGCGGTAGGTGCTGCCATTTACGCCGGACCGGTAAAGAAAGCAGCAGAATTTCAAGAGCAGATGTCAACCGTAAAATCCATATCAAACGCCAGTGCGGAGGATATGGCGAAACTATCCCAAAAGGCTAAAGAAATGGGCGCAACAACCGCATTTACGGCAGCGGAAGCCGGGGAAGCTATGGAATACATGGCAATGGCGGGTTGGAAAACAGGGGATATGTTGGGCGGTATCGAGGGCATAATGAACCTTGCAGCAGCGTCCGGGGAAGAATTGGGGTCGGTATCTGACATTGTAACGGACGCTTTAACGGCGTTCGGGTTATCAGCGTCAGACGCAGGGCATTTTTCGGACGTATTGGCACAAGCCTCCAGTAATGCAAATACCAATGTATCTATGATGGGGTCAACATTCCAAAAGGTGGCCCCGGTTGCGGGTGCGTTGGGGTACAGCGTGGAGGATATGTCATTAGGCATAGGTTTAATGGCAAATGCAAGTATAAAAGCAGAGGTAGCAGGAACTAGCCTAAAAACGGCATTAGCGAACATGGCAAAGCCGACAAAACAACAGGCTGCATACATGGATAAATACGGAATCAGCCTTACAAAGTCAGACGGCACAATGAAATCGTTTGGCGAGGTAGTAGAAAATCTTAGGGGCAGCTTAGGCGGTTTATCAGAGCAGGAGCAGATTGCAGCAGCAACGGCGATTTTCGGAAAAGAAAGTTTTGCGGGTATGCTTGCTATTGTAAATGCTTCCGAACAGGATTATAACAAGCTGACCGAAGCAGTATATAATTGTGACGGTGCAGCTAAGAAAATGGCAGAAACGAAACTTGACAACCTAAACGGCAGTATCACGCTTGCAAAATCAGCGTTTGATGCTTTACAGGTAGAGTTAGGGGAGTTGTTGCTTCCGACACTTACAGAGGGCGTAAAGAAATTTACGGATATAATAACCGTGGTTACAACATTTGTAAGAGAAAACCCCGGAGCGGTAAAGGCGATTGCAAAAATAGTAGCCGGGTTGGTTGGACTGAAAGCCGGGGGATTGATTGCCAAACTTGGATTTTTGGAAGTAAAGGGCGGTATCCTGTCAATACAAAAGGCTTTTACCATGATTAAAGGCTTAGGGATAACAAAGTACCTAAGCAGCATGGGCGGGGGATTCGGCGGTATCCTCACAAAAATATTGCCGTTGGTAGGCGTGATTGCAGCGGTAGGCGGTGCAGTCTATTATGTGTCAACCCACTTAGAACAGGTGCGGGGATTTATCCAAAAAACCTTTGGAGATGAGGGTTTAGCCGTATTTGACAAGCTATGGGGTGTGATAACACAGGTTGGAACGGCGTTAAAGGACGCCTTTTTCACAAGTGGTACAGGGGTGCTTGATACTCTGAAAGAGATTTTGCCAACAATACTAAGCACTTTGCAAAATGGATTGTTGCCGATTCTGCCAATGATTGCGAATTTGTTTGTACAGATATTACCGCTTTTGGGGCAGCTTGTAACGGCTATTCTGCCCGTTTTAGGGGAGTTGGTAAGTGCGGTTATTGTAGTGCTTGCACAGCTTATAGCGGAAATTCTGCCAGTTATAGTACAACTCATATCGGCTATTTTGCCTTTGGTGCTACAGATTGTACAGGCGGTTTTGCCTGTACTTATTGACCTGATAAACACAATAGTGCCAGTGCTGATAGAAATTATACAGGCGGTTTTGCCTGTTATCATTCAGCTTATACAAACAATTTTGCCTATTGTAATGCAGATTATAGACACGGTTTTACCTGTATTTATCAGTCTGCTTAATACGCTTGTGCCGATTTTCCAAAACATCATACAAGCCATTTTGCCAGTATTGCAGCAGCTTTTACAAGCCTTAGTGCCTGTCATTCAGTTGTTGGCGGAGGTTTTTGCAAGCGTGTTAGGGTCGGCGTTACAGAGCATAGCAGCGATTGTACAAAATGTGATGTCAATTTTTCAAGGATTGATAGACTTTATTACGGGTGTGTTTACCGGGAATTGGTCGCAGGCATGGAACGGAATCAAGACTATTTTCAGCGGTGCAGTTGGTGGACTTGGAGAAATCATAAAAGCACCGTTACGAGTGGTTGTTTCAGCCGTCAATACAGTAATCGGTGGACTTAATAAATTGAAAGTGCCGGATTGGGTGCCGGGTATTGGTGGAAAGGGCATTAACATACCGCAGATACCGGGATTTGTAAACGGTACAGTGAGAACGCCAGATACATTCATAGCAGGAGAGAACGGCCCCGAACTTATCACAGGGGCAGCAAACAGGAGCGTATTTACCGCAGCACAAACGGGGCAGATATTTAACAACATGGCACAGGCACAAGACCTTAACACGGCAAGCAATGTAAACGCCGGGGCGATTGGCGCAGGTACAATTACAATCCATGTAGCAAACAACCCTACAGTAAATGTAAGCGGTGGGGAAACGGACGGAATCAAAGAACAGTTGCAGCAGTATGATGAAGAATTTTTAGAAAAGATACGGCAGATTATTATATCTATTCTAAGAGAGCAGAAAGAACAGGAGGGCAGGGTTGCTTATGCTTGATACTTATACAACCATATCCGGGGATACATGGGATATTGTGGCTTACAAGGCATACGGAAATGAAATGTATATGGATATGCTGATTAAAGCAAACATAGAGCATAAGGATACCTACATATTTCCGGCGGGGGTCAAGCTGACCCTCCCGGAAATTGATTTAGAGGTGTCGGAAACATTGCCCCCGTGGAAACAGGGGGTAACAGAAAATGAGTGATAAGACGTTAGCAAGGAGAACGGCGGTAAAACTCTATTTCAAGGGTGCGGACATATCAAAGGACCTTTCAAAGTATCTGCTATCCCTGTCATTCACGGACAAGGAAGAGGACGAAACGGACGATATTAGCATATCGCTTGATGATAGAGAGGGAAAATGGATTAAGGATTGGCTTAATACAAATAAAACAGCAGCAAAAGAACAGACAGTAACGAAGAAAGGGGAGGTAAAAGTCGGGAATATCGTACAATTCAAAGGCGGACCGGTTTATATATCCTCATCAGCAGCAGAACCGACAGTAACGAGGGGTGCGAGTAAGTGTAAATGTACGATAGCCAACAGCAACGCACACCCTTACCATTTAATATCACAGGACGGAAAAAAGGTTTATGGTTGGGTCAATGCGGAAGATGTAGAGGGGGAAACAGTAACAGAAAAGAAAACGGCAACGAAGAAATCAGAAAAGAGGGCGTTTAAAGGTACGGAAATACACGCTATGGTTATTCAGAAAAACCCCTATACAGACGGAAAGGACAAAGTATTAGACTGCGGGGTATTTGAGATTGACAGCGTAAATTATACGGGGCCGCCCCAAAAGCTAACAATCAAGGCTACATCAATACCGTACAAAGCAAAGCTAAGACAGACAAAATATAACAGGACGTGGGAAAATACAACCCTAAAGAACATGGCACAGAAAATAGCAAAACGAAGCAGCATGAAACTTATGTACCTGTCAAATTCCAACCCCGTATATAAACGCAGGGAGCAAAGGGATATGACGGATATAGCGTTTTTAAAGCGTATGTGCAAACGTGCAGGAATCAGCCTAAAAGTCACGTCAAAAACAATCGTATTATTTGACGCAGCAGACTATGAGAAAAAAACAGAGGTAAAAAAGATAAAGGCGGGAAAGGGAAACATACTTAGTTACAGTTTTTCCACAAAAACGGCAGATACCGCCTATTCATCATGCCACGTTGTATATACAGACCCGGACACGAAAAAGAAGATAGAAGCAACCTACAAGCCGGAAAATGCCAATTCTGACGGGCAGGTATTGGAAATAAAACAAAAGGTATCAAGTGTTGCGGAAGCTAAGGAACTGGCCCGGAAATCGTTAAGGGCAAAAAATAAAGGGGAAACAACGGCAGAATTTACCTTAATCGGTGATGTGGACTATGTAGCAGGGATAACGGTAAGGGTATACGGATACGGGGAATTTAACGGCAAATACATAGTAGAACAGGCAACGCACAATATTACAGGTGGGTACAAAGTACAAATAAAATTACGCAGTTGTTTGGAGGGTTATTGATGATAAATGGTTTTGATGATGATGACATAAGGGAACTGCAGGACATAGTAAGGATTGGCATAGTAAGCAGTGTGAACGAAGAAAAAATGACAGCGAGGGTCAAGATTGAAGAACAGGACATTGTAACAGGAGATTTAAGGATAGTACAGAATACGCCCTTTATGGTTATGGAATGGAAAGACGCAGGGGTAAAATGGAATTACGAAGCTGATTATGCACAGTATGACAGGAAATTAGGAATAGGCGATAGATACAAGGAAAAATACCCGGATATTCTGCACACATGGAAAGGCGCGTCAGACAGGGTTATAAAGGTGTATCCGTGGATACCGTATATAGGACAGTGGGTATTGTGTATCTTTAAGCCGAGGGGTGAGGGTGACGGCTTTATAATCGGAGGTATCTAATGGCGAAAATAGGAACATTAGGCGATATTGTGTTTTCTGTATCAAAGAATACGGTCAAGACTTTTGATGATTTGAAGATTGACAGCAAGACCAATTATGCAAAGCACACACGCCACAATAAAAAACCGTTACTGGAGTTTCAGTACAATGATACGGACACAGCCAGTTTTACTATTTACCTGTCCGCATTTTTGGGGGTCAACCCCCGGACAATGCAGAACAAAATAGACAAGTACAGAAAAAAAGGGAAAATACTTACTTTGGTTATCGGCGGTAAAAAGTATGGTACGAAATGGGTAATAACGCAGCACTCAAAGGATTATGAAAGGTTTGACGGAAAAGGCAACCTACTGATAGCGAAAAGCAGTATTTCTTTACAGGAGTACCCGGAAAGGTAGGGCGGTATGGATTACATAGTAGACACGACAAAGGAAAATGAAATAAACCTTGCACCCACAACGGTGTATGAAGAGGTTATACAAAACCTCTATTTCCTGTATTCCTCAACAGAATATGACATACCGCTTGACAGGGAATTAGGATTAAACCCGAAATATATAGATAAGCCGATAGAAACGGCTAAGGCATTGGCAACAACGGATATTTACGACAAAACGGAAGAATACGAACCGAGGGCAGAAATCGTAAACATTGACTTTAAAGCCGATTATGAAAGCGGTGTGTTAAAACCAATAGTGGAGGTGGTAATCAATGACGAATACGACAACGAGGAATATACCGAGTAATTTGCCGGAGGTTGAGTTTGTAGATACAGACACAGAAGCACTTGTAAACAAGCTGATAGCCGGATATGAAAGTATTACAAAAAGGACGCTTTACAGGGCAGACCCGGTAAGGGCGTTTATCCTTTGGCTTGCAGATGTGATTATACAGGAAAGAGTATTGATAAATGAATCAGCAAAACAGAACTTGCCACGGTATGCAGAGGGGAAGAACTTAGACTCCCTTAGTGAGATATTCCATAATGTACCGAGGTTAGAGCCGGAAGCAGCAAAAACAACGCTTAGGTTTTACCTCACAAAGACGCTGACAGAGGATTTTATCATAACGGACACAATGGAGGCAACGGTAGACGGCACAATAAATTTTGACACGACAGAGCATATTATATTTAAAGCCGGGGCCGATTATGCGGACGTTCCGGCGGTATGCACGACAGCCGGGGAAATAGGGAATGGGTTTGTACCCGGACAGGTTGACAAATTGGTATCAGATGAATTTCTGTATTTCAAAGAAGTAGTGAACATTACGGAAACGGCAGGGGGCAGCGAAGCGGAAAAAGACGCAGCTTATTATAACCGCATGAGGGAAAGCGAAGAAAGCTACACAACGGCGGGGTCAAGGGGCAGTTACATTTACCACGCTAAAAGCGTGTCCGCACAGATTAGTGACGTATCGGCAGAGAGTCCGCAGCCGGGTGTGGCTGATATAAGGATTATGCTATACAACGGGGAATTGCCGGATAAAGAATTGATAGACAAGGTACGAGAACATTTAAGCGGAGATGAAATCAGACCAATGACGGATACCGTATTAGTGGCAGCACCCGACACAATAGAATTTGATATAAATATAAAATATTTCATATCAAAAGAAAAAGAACTAAGCACCAACGATATTAAACAGGCGGTGGCGTTGGCAGTAGAAAATTATATATTATGGCAGACCTCAAAAATGGGGCGGGATATTAACCCGTCCTATTTTAATGCTATGCTTATGGAATCGGGGATAAAAAGAGTTGAAATAACTGCCCCTGTATTCACACAGATACCAAAAGGGAGCGTGGCGGTAGTAAGGGAGGAAAGTGTGACCTTTGGGGGTGTGGAAGATGAATAAAATTAAAGACGCAGATTTTATGACAAAATTTCCCCCGGCATTGAAAAAAGATAAATCAATGTGTGCTTTAGGGCAGCTTATAGCGGAGGAATTACACATAACCGCCCACGAAACAAAGAAAAACATCATATACGCCAACATAGAGGAGTTATCGGAAACATGGCTTGATGTGTTGGCGTATGATTTACACGTTGACTGGTACGATTATGATTACCCGATAGAAGCAAAAAGGGCAATTATAAAGGACAGTATAAGAGTACATCAGAAATTAGGAACAACAGGGGCAACCGAAAGGGCGTTAGGGGGATTGCACCCACAAAGCGAGATAGAAGAGTGGTACGACTATAACGGAAAACCTTTTCATTTCCGTATTGTGCTTGATACCACAAATTCAAGGGTTGCGGTGGACTATGACGAAATTGTAAGCACCGTTGACATATACAAACGGCTGACAGCACATTTAGACGGTTTATATTATCAATGTTCCATGTGCATTATCATCATGCCACGGACAGAGTATTTTTTATTCCAAACGCCAATGACAGGGCAGCTAAGAGCCGGAACATACCCGCACAGGAATACAGAGGGGGTTGTATTTAATGGCATTATTGACATAATCACACAGGCAACGGGATATATTGCGGAATCCGTGCCGACAGGCACAAGACCATACCGAAATATCACGTTTGCCACAAAGGACAGCGATATTGTGACCGATTCGGACACAATGGGTTATAAGTACATTTCCAGTCAGACAGGACAGCCGAAAACAGGAACAACCCCGCACAGGGAAACGGAGGGCGGGGCAGGGGTGGCAACGGTAACGGCACAGCCAAAAACAACCGCAACAAAATACGATTCTGATTTGACGGGAACGAAGCCGGACAGAAACATAACGGCGGTATTTAAGGAAGTGGCAGCAGTAGGGGAAACGAATACAGAAGTCTATATGTTTGAAAGCACCATTGCCGGAACAAAACCAAAAAGAAATACACAGCATGGAAGAGGGGATATAGAAACGGTAGCGGATACGGATTTTGAGGAGTACAGGTACATAACAGGCACGACAGGAAAGGAAACGACAGGCACTAAAGCCTACACAAACACAAAACCCGGAATATCTGATAGGGGAATGGCAACAACGGCAGATACCGAAAGTTACCAATATGAGGTTAAGCGTTGCGGTAGAAATCGGTTATAGCAAATAAAAAGTAAAGGAGAAAGAAAATGCTGACAGAAAGAGCCTTTGAGAGTTTCAAGGAATTTATTGAAACACACATTGCTTATGCTAAGGTCGAGTATGGGGGCGTGTTACACAAGGCAAAAATTGAGAGCCGGGAACGTCTGAAAGACGGCAGGGTAGCACTTAGTATTTCCATAACCCCACAAGTATCGGGGTCCACAACGATTACAAAAATACAGTTGTATGACATTACTAATCAGTTGTGGGCAGAAAAGACCGAAGCAATCAACCTAAAAGGCGTACAACAGGGCGTGTTGTACCGCTTTAGCTTTAATTTTAAGGAGGAATAGCACAGTGGGATTATTTAAGATTTGGGTAGACCATGTAACGCAATTTACTAACCGTTACAGGGAAGTAAACAACGCTGACGGAACAATCACGCATGAAGCCGTGGAGGGCGAGGTAATCCGTGAGGGTACTCCACAAAATGCGGAAAATTTCAACGATTTGGAACAAAGGGTACTTGCAAGTGGGGAAGTTGCGGGAATAGCCTTGTTAAAAGTAAAAATGGCTGAAAGCCGTATCAAAGGGTTACAGGGGGAAATTGTGGAAACGGTGCTTACCAACACAAAAGAGTACCCTTTTAACAATTCCAAAAAGACGGTTGCACTCAAAACACCACGGGGCAATTTGGATTATACCGTTAATGTGGAAGCGGATACAAACGGCGCAGGGGGAATAGGCGAAATCAAGATAACCGATAAGCAGTTGAACGGTTTTAAGATTGAGTATACCGGGGCCGCTGAAAGTGTATCCGTAAAATGCACAGTACAAGGAGGTTACGCATAATGGCAGCAAATGTAATTATCAAAAGTGATGAAAGAAAGGCACAGACGGCAGCAGTATTACAGGCTTATGGCGTAAGAGGGTCGGCAAGTGCCAATCAGAGGGAAGCAGCAGAACACATTGCGGTACGTTCACAGGAAGCATACCGCCAGTTACAGAGAATGGGAGGTAACAGATAATGGCAGCAGCAAAGATTATTGTAACAGAAAAGAACGAGGGAGAAAAAATCCCTTATGAGGTATCCGGCACTAAAATTATTTTTGGTGATGATGAACTTATGGTAAATTGCAAAAGCCGGGAGCGTGACTATGATGTTGTGCTTGATATTTGCAAAGATACGGCAGACGGCTTGACAGTGGGGGTAAACACCGAAGCAAGGGAATATGTGGCACAGGTAACTATCCCGGCAAGACAGTATGAAGAGGTAGACACAGGGGAAGAGGACGAGGACGGAAAGCCGATTAAAGAGCGTGTGCCGTTGCCGTTTGACATGAAGAAATGCACGTTGACATTATGGGCGTTGATTTAGGAAGCTGATTAAATTTAAGGAGGATAATTTACAATGGCAAATTTTGACGATTTACAGGGCGCAGTAGCACAGTTTGGGGCAGGAAACAAGGTTATCTATGATGATACGGGTATGCCGTCTATCATGGTGGGCGTTCCTAAAATGACCTATGCGGATATTATTACAGGCGGTACAAGTGAGGTATTGCCGTTTTTTATTGTGGAGGGGAATGAGAAAAACACAATTTGGGTATCGAAGTTTCCTAACATTGTAGAAAATGACCGCGCCTATTCGTTGGCTATGAAGCTGCCTAAAAACTATATCACATTTGACGCAGCGGTAGCAGCTTGCAGAAAAAAGGGCAACGGTTGGCATTTGAATCAGACAGGCATTTTTGCGGTGCTTAACCTGTTATCACAGAAAATGGGGACCGTACCGCATGGCAATACAAATTACGGTAAGGATTATTACCACTCATACGAACACGGAATACAGCCACAGGGCGAAACAGGGAGGACACTGACAGGTAGCGGAGAGCCTACATGGTATCATAACCACGATACATCAGGAATAGCAGACCTTAACGGCAATGTGTGGGAATGGACCGGCGGGTTAAGGCTTGTGAATGGGGAAATACAGATTATCCCTTATGGTAACAGTATGAAAATTGATTGCGATATGTCGGCAGCTAGTACATTATGGAAAGCAATCATGCCGAACGGCAATTTGGTAGAACCGGGAACGGCGGGTACTTTGAAGATTGACCGCACAAGTGCAAGTGACGCTACATTAAGAATCAATACAAGCGTTACAACACAGACAACAGATAGCAACGATACAAGTGTAGTATTTAAGGATACAAAAGCGGTATCGGGGGTTGCTATCCCTAAACTGTTAATTGCGTTGGGATTATTCCCGGACAGCGGAGTAACAGGATATGGAAACGACAGATTTTGGGCAAGGAACAACGGCGAAAGGTTGCCTGTCCGGGGGTCGGCGTTCACCGATACGTCCTCTTCGGGTGCGTCCGCTCTTCACTTGAATGGCCCCCGCTCCCACTCCCACGGCGGCATTGGTTTCCGCTCCGCTTTTTGCGAACTGTAAACTGATAACTGGATAACTGACAGGGTGTGCGGTAGCACACCCTTTGTAGCAAAATGTCAAACTTAACGGGGTATGCGGTAGCATACCCCGTTGTAGTAAAACGCTAATCAGTAGACAGGGAGAGTTATGGAAGAGTTGCAGGAAGCAAAGGGCATACAGGAGGGAAAGAAACAAAACGGAAACGATATATTTCAGATAAAAGAAAAGATTTATGAAATGATAATGTACGGAAATCCGAAATTAAAGGATTTTCCGAAAACTGAAAGGTATGTGTTGGCAGGGGATATAAGACAGACAATGTATACCATGTTGGAAATGGCGGTTAGGCTTGAAAAGAAATACCATAAGAAAACAACCTTACAGGATTTAGATATTGAAGTTGATGTATTAAGAAATCTGCTAAGGCTTGCAAAAGACCCGGACTTATACCCAAAACAAAAGCCTTGTTTAGACTTCCATTCATGGGAAGTATGGATTAGAAAGGTAGATGAAATCGGTCGTATGATTGGCGGTTATATGGCTTGGGTAAACAGCAGGGAAAAGCAGAGATAAAAATACATTGGGAAATAATCACTAATTTACGGTGGTTGCCTATCCGGGGGTCGGCGTTCAACAATACGTCCAATTCGGGTGCGTCCGCTCTTAACTTGAATAACCCCCGCTCCAACTCCAACGACAACATTGGTTTCCGCTCCGCTCTACCCCTATGTCAAGAAGTCTTGCAATTACGATTACAAGAACAGTACAAACAGGGTTAAAGGGGTTATTTTCCATTCCTGTAGACAGGAAAAATATTGTATTGCCGTAAAGACAGTTAGTAAGCAGTACGCTGAAAAGAATTATATTTGTCACGTCCGAAAGGGTTAAAAACTTAGTAGGTTTGTACGGCACATTTTCTTAATGAGGTATCAGCAAATGCAGAGTATCAAGAACATATACGAAAAGATTTATGATTTTGAAAATTTATATAAGGCTTGGGAAGAAGCAAGGAAAGGGAAAAGATACCGTGATGATGTATTGATTTTCAACCGCAACTTTGAAGAGCATTTAATAAATATTCAGAATGAATTGATTTACGGAATGTATGAGGTAGGAAAGTATCATACATTTTATGTTTATGAGCCTAAGAAAAGGCTTATCATGTCATTACCATTCAAAGACAGGATTGTACAATGGGCGATATATCGACAGTTGTTCCCGTTGTATGAGAAAACATTTATTTATGATTCGTATGCCTGTAGGCGTGGCAAGGGAACGCATAAGGCAGCGGACAGACTGCAGTATTGGTTACGGCAGACGGACAGAAAGCCGGGGCGTTACTATTACTTGAAAATGGATATATCAAAGTATTTCTATAGGGTAGACCATGATATTTTATTAAAAATATTAGGAAGAAGAATAAAGGATACACGGTTGCTTACCCTGTTAGAAAGAATTATAAATTGTGAATCCATGAGTTTTGGACTTCCGCCCGGAAAAGAGCCGGACGAAGTAGCGGTAACGGAACGGTTAGGCAATAAAGGTATGCCGATAGGCAACCTTACATCTCAAATGTTTGCAAATATCTATCTGAATGAGGTAGACCAGTACGCAAAACATGAGTTAGGACTGCACTATTACATACGGTATATGGACGATATTATTATTTTGCACCATGATAAAAAATATTTAGCAGAGGTTAAGGAACTGTTAAGGGTTTTCTTAGATGATAACCTCCGCTTGGACTTGAATAACAAAACGGCAATACGTCCATGCAGCACAGGCATTGATTTTGTGGGTTACAGGATATGGGCCACACACCGTAAGTTAAAGAAGAAAACGGCGGTAAAAATCAAGCGGAATCTGAAAAAGCAGATTGAAATGGTAAGGGCGGGAGAGGAAAGCAAAGAAAGGCTTGACCGTTCCGTAGCTTCCTATCGTGGGATTTTGTCGCATTGCGACAGTTACGGATTACGGCAAAACCTTAACAAGCTATTCATCAGAAAGGAGCAGCAAGATGTACATTGATTCAGCAACGATAATTACCATTGCGGGAGTCCTAAGTGCATTAACAGCGATAGGGGCAGCAGCTTACAAGGTAATAAAATGGTTTCAAGCACAGGAAAAACAGACAAAGGACATTGAGGAATTGAGGAAACAGGAAAAGAAAGATATTGAGGATATGCAGGACGAATTGTGCTTACTTACATATGCGGTTTTGGCGTGTCTGAAAGGATTAAAAGAACAAGGGTGTAACGGTCCTGTCACGGAAGCTATAGGGAAAGTGGAAAAACATATAAACCAAAAGGCACACGGACAGGAGGAATAAGCGGAAAATGAAATATTTTATATGTATTGTTATAGGAGTCCTTTTTGGATTCTTTATTTTTTGCCTTTTATTCAGAATCGCAAATAAAAGGTTACGATTCGGGAAACAGGACAAAAAGAAAAGGGAAAAACCCAATTTTACAAAGGCGGTATTAGTTGCCGTCCTGTTTACCTATTTTATCGGGTTGGCTATTGGTATCAAAGTTACACTGATAGACTTTAGCCAGTTTGGGGTATTGGCAACGTACATAGCAGCACCAACAACAACGGTTATAGCCTTGTATTGTTGGAAAGCGAAAGCGGAAAACTTGGTTAAAATCAAACAGGGATACCCGGAAGAAACAAAGGATATTTCCGTTGATTTAAACAATATAAACATTTAAGGAGGTATGCCTTATGGCAAAAACAGTAACTACAGGATTTATGACAGATACGGTAAACGGTATCAAGATAAATTCGGGGATTCAGTGCAACGCCGGGAATCTGAACAACAACGCAAGCCGAAATGTGGCGTATGTGGTAATGCACTACACAGGAAACACTAAGGACACGGCAAAGGCAAACGCCACATATTTCAGCGGGGCAGGGCGCAATGCGTCCGCACATCTCTTTGTAGATGATTCGGAGATTTATCAGAGCGTAGAGTTAAGGGATACCGCATGGCATTGTGGGGCGAAAGCCTATAAACACAATGCTTGCAGAAACGCAAACAGCATAGGCATTGAAATGTGTTGCACAGCCGGGAATTACAAAATTTCAGAAAAGACAAAGAAAAATGCAGCGTATTTGTGTGCGTTCATTTGTAAAATGCTTGGAATTTCAGCAGGGGGCGTAGATACATATGTATTAAGGCATTATGATGTGACGGGGAAAAGCTGCCCGGCACAAATGGTAAGCAATCCGAGCGAATGGACGGCATTTAAAAGCATGGTAAAGGAAATCTTAGGCGGTAATGCAAACACGGCAGGAAACGGCACACAGAACGCCACAGGCACATTGAAAGAGGGCGATACCGTGACATTTACAGGCGGTGGCGTGTATGTATCCTCTACAGCGGACAAGGCAGCAAAGACAATAAGCAAGGAAAGCACATGTAAGGTTACGGCAATCAACGCCAAAGGCACACACCCTTATCATTGCGTTTCACAGGACGGAAAAGGCGTTTACGGTTGGGTAAATGCGGAATCAATAAAAGAAGCGTCCGTAACCGCACGGAATGACCCTAAAAGCGTTTCTAAGGGCGATACCGTAACATTCACAGGGGGACCGGTTTATAAGTCCTCCACGGCAGCACAGGCAAGCACAAACAAGAACGTATCAAGCCGTTGCGAGGTTACGGCAATCAACGCCAAAGGCACACACCCTTATCATTGTGTTTCACAGGACGGAAAGGGTATTTACGGTTGGGTTGACAAAGGAAACGTGAAAAAATAGGAGGTATACTATGGCAGTAACAGCAGCACAGATAAAAAAGATTGTCAATGTTGCAAGTGGTATCATTTATTCGCAGGAGGGCAACTATGGCAGCGTCAACAGAAACGACAATAAACACGGCATGAGCATAGGAAAATGCCAGTGGAACGCATATTGGGGCCGCGCATTACCTCTTTTGAAATCCATAGTAAAAAAAGATACTGAACAGGCGAAAAAGATTTTAGGGGAAAGCCTGTATAATGAGATTGCCGGAAGTAGTGCGGACGCATGGAACAAACAGGAAAGGGAAGCAACCGAAGCAGAAGCAACGGCAATTTCTGAATTGTTGAAAACGCCACAGGGAAAAGAAGCACAGGACGATTTAGCCGACAAGGATATAACCGCCTATGTAAAAAATGGCGTTAAAGCCGGGTTGGTATCCCAAAAGGCACTTGCCTATTATGCAGATTTGGAAAATCAAGGAGGCAGCGGGGCAAGCAAAAGGATAGCCACAACCGCCGGAAATGACGCAGGGGGCATTGAAAAAGTAGGACTTGATAAAATACACGCCCATGCACTGAAAGATAGCGTAATGGGGCAATATGAAAGCCGTAGGGCAAAGGTGTATAAGGCGGTAAAAGAAAGCAAGCTGACGGACGTACAGGAAGAAAAGAAACAGGATACCACACAGGCAACGCAGAACGCCCCAAAATCGCTTGAAACGGGCGTTAGCGTAACTTTTATAGGCGGTGGGGTTTTCGTGTCCTCAACGGCGAAATCAGCAAGCACAACAAAGGATACAACCAGTAAGTGCCGGGTAACAGCAGTAAATCCCGGAAGCGCACACCCGTACCATTTAATATCACAGGACGGTAAGGGCGTTTATGGTTGGGTCAACGTGGAATCAATCAAAGAATTAGTCACAACCGCAGACAATGACCCGAAAACGGTATCTTGCGGGGACCGGCTGACATTTACAGGGGGACCGGTTTACAAGTCCTCCACGGCAAAACAGGCAAGCACGGCAAAGGACGTTGTAAGCACCTGTAAGGTAACGGCGATAAATCCCGGAAGCACACACCCATATCATTTAATATCACAGGACGGTAAGGGCATTTATGGTTGGGTGGATAAAGAAAATGTAAAATAGACCGATTCGGACACAAAAAACGGAGGTAAAACTATGCAGATTATATCAGAATATTCAGTTGTTATTATTGGCGTGTTGGGGGCGTTGGCTTTTATGGTATCCCTTATTACGGAACTGTTAAAGGATATGCCGGGGATAAAGAAAGTGCCTACAAAAGCGTTTGTTATCCTTGTATCCTTAATCGTGACCGTGGCAGCGTTGCTTATTTACGTTGCATATGCCCGTGTAATGCTATTATGGTATTATGTGGTATTGGCAGTATTTGCAGCTTTTGTTGTGGCATATATCGCTATGTATGGGTGGGATACGCTGAAAGAAATAAAAGACAGGTTTATTAAATAGCATACAGGAAGAAACGGCAGACAACCCCCAACGGCTTTATCAGCTTTTGGGGGTTGTTTTTATTTGTATTCGGGATAAGGTAGCAGGTCAAGGGGTGTAATTCCACATTCTTTAAGGGTTAGCCACTTATGGGAAATGTTGCCGTTGTCTTGCCATATCATAAAGCCTTGTTTCTTTAAGTTTTCATCATGTTTGGTAAAGACACAGCCACAGTTTATATAGTTATCAGCAACGTACTTTTCACATTCGGCAAATTTTTCCGCTATCCGGCGTTCATTTTCTTTTCTGACTGCTGCCCTTGCGTTCATATACTTTTCATACTTTTCAAAATCCATAATATTTTTACCTCATTTTTCAAGATACCGCCGGGGAATCCCCGGCAGCGTTTGTGTTGGTTATCAGCTTATCTTTTCTACTTGGTCGGCAGTAAACAGAAAGGCTTTTGCTAAGTAGTAGTGATTGTGTTCTGTACCCTCTGTATTTTCGTCTGCCTCCTCACTTTTCTTTGCCTTGTTTGTGTATTTCCAAAGACGGGTAGTAATTCTTGCGTGTTCTCCCTTTTTAACAATGTATCCGTTATCTTTCCATGCCTTAAATGTATGTAATGGTATCATGTGACCGCTTGCAAGGATATTCTCTATTTGTTCCTCTGTATATAATCCGTTTGCCAGTGCTTCATTGATAATAATTTCTGTATTTGTCATTTCATTGTACCTCCGTTTTCTGTTTTTTGTTTTCCTTTGATGATTCTATTATATACTTGTGCAAGTATATTTTCAACCCGGAATAGCGCACAAAAATACTTACATAAGTATATAAATAAGTTGTGCAGATTGTATACTTGCATAAGTATAAAAAGTATGATACAATCACAATAAGGCATTTGTTGGCGTTATCAGATAATACAGGAGGTGGAAAAATGGCAAACACAGAGGACAACAGGGCAAGCCGTACAAAAAGCAAAAATAAGTACAATGCTAAAGCCTATGACAGATTTTCAGTTGTTGTACCAAAAGGGGAAATGCAAGAAATAGACAGGGCAGCAAAGGAACAGGGATACAAGAGCCGTAACGAATTTGTAGTTGCAGCAATCAACGAGAAAAGAGGGGTGCAGTAATGCTTGAAATAGTAAAGAATCTGTATTATTTTCTGCTACAGCTAAGAATCAAAGTAAAGATAATGACGGAAGCGGATTTTAATTCTTTGTTACTGGATAAATCATTAAGTACAGAACAAAGGCTTTATCTGCTTTACTTTAGGTATTGTTAAAAATGGAGTTGACATCTAAGGAATATCGTACAATAATAATTTCAAAAAGTGTCGAAAAACTATTGACAATATACTTATGCAAGTATATAATATAATTGTAGCAAGGGAACGGCAGGAAAGGAGAGAATATGGAGCAAGATGATATGAATTTAGCGGAATTACTTAAAGAAACAGCAGAGGAAAACCAAACAAGAAAGATTTTGGAAATTTTGGCAGAATGTGAGGACTTGAAAGAAGCAATAGAAAAAGTAAAAGCCTTACTGGAAAAGTAAGACTTTTACAAAAAGGGAAACACACGGGGCGGATACCTAAACAATCCTGCTGACCGCCCCTTGTATTTATCTATTATAATAGCAGGATAAAAAGGAAAAATCAATAAAAAAGACCGATTCGGACACAAAACAAAAGGAGGCAAATTGCTATGAAGAAAAAGTATCTTATTATTGGTGCGGTTGTTGTGGTGCTTTTGGGGTATGGCTTATTGGCAAACAACAGCAAGGACGATTCACAGGAAACAGGACAGGCAACGGAACAGGTAGCACAGAACACCGAAAACTAACAAAAGTTCGGGGGCGGGGGTAATGCTAATTAAGAAACCCCGGAAACA
>VSNJ01000139.1 GCA_009774235.1 Lachnospiraceae bacterium | reverse complement strand
CTTCAGATATGTATTTACCAGCAAAACAAATTAGTTATCTTCTTAAGAAGAATGGATTTTTGTTTGATAAAATTTTTGTTTCAAGTGATTACCAGGCACGCAAGAGCCGGGGAGATTTATTTGGAATTGTAGTAAGAAATTTGAAAATCCATAAAAAAGAGTTTATACATGTAGGGGATAATTATAGAAGTGATTATATTATGCCTAGATTAAAAGGGATAAATGCTATACATTGGAACATGGAAAATAAGTTAAATATCCATACAAAAGTATATAAAGAAAAAGGAGAAGATGGAAAATATATATACAATTTTCTTATGGACTGGTCTTCTTCAATTGATAATAATTATAAGATTGGGTATGAACTTTTTGGTCCTGTATTATTGGGATTTTGTGAGTGGATTCAAGATATTCGTATAAAAGAAGGGATTTCAAGCATATATTTTCTCGCAAGGGACGGGCAAATTGTGAGAAAAGCATTTAATTTACTTTATCCTGGTGAGTATCCATATATTCTGGTATCAAGACGTTCACTGACAGTACCCAGGCTAACAGAAGCGGAAAATTTTAATGATATTTTGAAAATAGTTCCTTATATTAAGAGAATAGAATCTATAAAAGACTTGTTATATAAAATTGGGTTAGAAGACCCTTTTATAGTAAAAAAAATTGAAGAAAAATATGGAAAAGAGATTTCTAGGAATGAACTTTTAGGCAATAAAGGTGCTTGGATTTTTAAAGAAATTGTAAATCCTATGAAAGAAAATGCTATAAATGAACAGAAAGCTTGTAATGAGTATTTTAGGAATAAATTTACTGAAAATAAAACAGGGCTTGTTGATATTGGATGGTATGGTACAATGCAGGCAGCATTAAAAAGAGTTCTTAAAGATATTGGTATTTCATCAAAACTTATTGGATTATATTTTGGGTTTCTTCAAAAGAATGGTGTAAATGAAAATTTAGAAGCTAAAGGATATGTGTTTGATTTTAAAAGAGAAAATATCATATACCAGGAAAAACTGGTATATGGATTTAATGGTCTGATAGAACTTATGTTTACTGCTAACCATGGTTCAACGAAAAAATATTATATTAATGAAGATGGGAGTCCGGAATGTCTGCTTGAAGAAAATAAAGGTGAATATAGTGTTTTTGTTCAAAAGGTACAGGCAGGTGCATTGCACTTTATTGAAGACTGGAGTAAAAAAACAACTAGAAAAGTATTGGATAACAGGATTTTGTATCCAGCATTAAATGATTTACTGGTAAATCCAACAAAAGAGGATTGCAATAATTTGGGGAGTTTGGAATTTTATGATGCTTATTTTGAAAAGTTAATCAAATATCCTGGATTAGTTAATACTATCAGGCATCCTAAAGAAACAATGAAATTATTCTTGAAGTCAAACTGGAAAATTGGTTATTTGAAAAGAATGATGCCATTTATGGATGCAGCAAAACTATATTGTATTGTGAATAAGATAAAATAGAAAGTTAATGGTGGTTTCTGGTATATGGATAATATAGTTAAGAAGTATAGCACAGACAAGAAAATAAAATTTAGTGCAAATATAACCAGGGTTTCAGTATATAGTGCTCTAATCTGGTGTATTGTGGCAGTTCTTTTAACAAGTATTCTTAGGGATATGCTATTTAGTTATATAAATTGGTTTTTTGGGGGAACTTTGCTGGTATTATTGACATTTATACTTGCAAAGAGCAAAAGAAGAGTGATTTTACTGGGAATCTTAGTAGCATTAATATTAGTCCATTTGCCGGGTTCTTATGATATTTCCAGAGAAATCAAGGATTCAATGAACTGGCTTAGTTGTATAGAATTTTTAATGCTCTGTTGTGACCAGAAAAGCTTGAATAAAATCCAAGGATATTTAGAAAGGTCTGAAACGCTTATAAAATATGTCCTTTATATCTATACTATAGAATTATTAACTATAATGATGTTACCTAGTGCATATACATATGCCTGGGGGAGCAGAGTGTTTACTGCATATAATGCCGTCCAAGGTACAGCAGCAAATTGCTGCCTGTATATTGCAATAGCTTTGTATTATATAGGTGTGTTTAATAATGGTATTCAAAATGCCAGAAAAATAATACAAAAGAATTTATTTATTTTATTTGGTATATTACTTAATCTAGCTGCTATTATTATGACACAAATAAGAACTGTTCTTTTTTCTGTACTTGCAGCAATGGTATTATTTATAATGATATTATTTAAAGATAATGTTAAAAGATTTCTTGTATTTATAATTTCTGGACTGTTGGGAATTATAGTTTTACTTAATAGTGATGGTTTTAGGGCAAAAATGTTGTATTCAATCCAACAACTTTCATTTGCTGGATTTACAGCCTTAGATGCTTTACTTAGCAGCCGTCCTATTATATGGAAAAGGCTTTTAACATATTTTTGGAAAGAAGATTCTTTTTTCAATTATTTATTTGGCTCTGGTTTTGCAAGGGTTTATGAAATCAATATTGTATACGGAAATGGACGTAATATAAATGCTCATAGTGATATAATCCATACTTTTATAGGTTTTGGAATAACAGGTTTGTCTGTGATGTTAATATATTCTTTTAGGATGCTTTCTTTTAAAACGAAACAGGACTGGCTGGGTTCATTAGTATTATTGCTTTTTGCTATTATTCCAGAAGCAATAAATGGAATTATGATGACACCTTCACATGTATATTCGGTACTTTTTATTATCCTGGTTCTTAATATACTTCATATAAGGAGAAACACGAGGTATGCGTAATAGGTTGAAATATTTATATTGGTCAGAACATATAATTGGTATTATTTATAATTTTTTAAATTCTGTCAGATTTATTTATAAATCAAAACAGCTAGGATTACCATTGTTAAAACAGAATATGGATTTTAAGGGCAGTTTAAAAGGAAAGCGTTGTTTTGTATTAGGAAATGGACCATCATTAAATAAGCATGATTTGTCTGTTCTGAAACATGAATTTGTAATAACCTGCAATACAGCGGTACAGCTTGGCCAGTTTGAAGCTATAAATCCTAATGTGCATTTATGGGTTGATGATTGTTTTTTTGAAGAAACATATGTCAAATATATGAAGATGGTAAAAGAAAAGTCAAAAGATATTATTTCTTTCTTTCCTCTCAGGCAGAGGAATTTCATTCAAAATAATGGTATTGATAGAGAAATTAGTACACGTTATTTTAATTATAAATATATCTTTTATGAAAATTATAAACGTCCAATGGATTTTACAAAAACAATAATACAAGGTTTTTCTGTTGTAGAATTCGGAATTGCTTTAGCAATTTTTATGGAAGCAAGTGAAATTTATCTTCTTGGGTGTGATTGTACGGGAGCTATATCCCATATTAAATATATGGAAAATGGTGGTGGTCACGCCTATGCCTATGCATATAAATTTTCTGATGCAGAAGCAAAGAAAAGAATCCAGACACAAATTGACAGAGGTAACGAGGATTTCTATTACAACCAGTTAAAACTATTTCATCATTATAGATTATGGCTGGATTACTGCCAGAAAAGGGATATTAAATTATATAATTGCAGTGGTGGTATTTTAAGAGAAATACCTCATGTTTGTTTTGAAGAAATTAATTTTAATTAGGTTTCTGTGTTAAGGAGATTATATATTTTATGTTTAATAACTAGTTGTTATATTATTAAATCATTTAAAATTGCAGATTTGAGGTGATTGTATTTAATGAAGAAAAGATACACATATTTTTTAAAAAATATGGGTCTTTTGACTATTAGTAATTTTGCATCAAAAATTTTAGTACTTCTGTTAATTCCGTTGTATACAAGTGTTTTAACTACAAAAGAGTATGGCATATATGATTTAGTGGTTTCTACAGTTAATCTCATATATCCTGTATTAACAGCTAATATTGTTGATGCAGTTATGCGTTTTTCTATGGATAAAAATTATGATAACAGAAAAGTTGCAATTATTGGAATATGGCATGTTTTTCTTAGCATTGTTTTTTTTATGTTTTTTTCGCTTTTAGCTGGAAAGTTTCAAATATTTCAATACTTATCTGGACTTTGGTGGTATATAGGAATTTATTATGCTTGTTATGTTTTAAACCAGTTTTTTATACAATTTGCAAAAGGTCTTGAAAAAGTTGCAGATATGGGGGTTGCAGGTGTTCTTAGTACTATAATAATGGCAGGTACTAACATACTTTTTCTTCTGGTTTTTAAATTAGGGCTGGAAGGATTTTTTGCCGCTAATATTTTGGCACAGGCAATATCTATATTGTATTTTTTCTTTAGAACAAAATTTTGGTGTTATTTTGGCAATATTAAAATAGATTACAAGTTACGTAAAGAGATGTTGGTTTATTGTATTCCACTTATTATTACAATTTTAGGATGGTGGGTCAATAATACATTAGATAAATATATAGTCGCTTGTATATGTGGGGTCGCTGCAAATGGTATCTTATCAGTATCTTATAAAATTCCGTCTATCATAAATACTTTGCATAGTATATTTGTACAAGCCTGGCAAATTTCAGCAATTAAAGAATATGGCGGGGCTGGTACAGCAAGTTTTTATGGAGAAATGTTTTGTACTTTTAATGTAGTGATGTCAGCAGCATGTGCATGGTTAATTATATTATCAAAGCCTGTTGCAACTATTTTATATGCTAAAGATTTCTATGAAGCATGGCGGTATGCCCCATTTTTACTTATAAGTAGCGTATTGAATTGTGCGTCTGGTTTACTAGGTCCAATATTAGCAGCCAAAAAAGATTCTAAGTCACTGGCCATATCTGCTGTATATGGCATATTGGTAAATATAATCTTAAATATTTTGCTTGTACATAAAATAGGAGTCCAGGGAGCAACAATTGCTACAGTAATATCTAGTTATATAATATATGCTATCCGTAGAAAAACCCTAGCTGTGGAAATTAAAATAGAACAGTATTATGTTGTGGTTATTACATGGATTATTCTCTGTGTACAGGCTTTTTTAGAAATATACACATCATTCTGGTATGCAGAAGCAGTGCTTATGTTAATAATGTTATGGATTAATAAAAATAGAATGATGAAGATAATTATCATGGGAAAAAATATCATTAAAAATAAAATATTTTCCGTGAATAATAAGAAAAAGTATCATGGAATTAAATAGAAATCTTATAAAGCAAGTTTGTGACTGTGGATTGCCTGTAAAATATTATATTATGCGCTGGAAGCAGCACGGAAATACAAAGGATTATAAAATATTAGAAATGATTAATGGATGGGATAATATTTTTTAAATACAAATTGAAAGGAATATATTTAAAATGGTTAATAATATTTTTTGCTGTATTGTCTGTAGGAATGGAAATTATGAAAAAACAGGAAAACATCCAAGGGACAGAATTGGTTCTGATATAGTTATATGCAAAAAGTGTGGGCATATACAGATGTTTCCTTTACTTAGTGAAGAAGAATTTGAAGAGGAGTATGCTACAGATAAGACTGTGCGTGCTGTTGTTGGAGATGAAACACAAGGTACAGATTTTGATAAAATGAGAGTTAAGTTTTCTGAATGGACAAAACAGCATGTGGATTTATACTGGGAAAAGCTCCAGAAGCATAAACATGTCCTTGAACTTGCAAGTGGGTATGGATTTTTTGCAGAGGAATTAAATAAAAGAAAAGATAAAAAGTTTGAAATTGAAGGAGTAGAAATTGGGGATTTCAGGCTTAAAAATTACGTGGGGGGGGGCGTGCACAATATTAACTTTTTAAAAGAAGATGTGCCAGATGATATGAAAGGAAAATACGATTTTATTATATGTATGCATCTCCTTGAACATTTGACAGAGCCTGTCAGTTATCTGCAGAAAATAAAGCCACTTCTTGCAGAAGGTGGGGAAGTATTGTTTGAAGTACCAAATACATATTGTTTTCTTGCTGGATTATCACCAGAATATAGTGATTTTATATATTTATATGAGCATGTTTCTTATTATCACAAAGATACTTTAAAAATGGTATTTGAAATGGCAGGATACAATGTTAAGAATGTGTATACAAAGGAGATTTATTCTATAGAAAACCATATAAGATGGCTCAGAGAAGGAAAACCTTTTACAAAGTATAACCAGATGTATTTGCCAGACAGTAGAATTGAATTTATTAATGAAGAATATAAAAAGGCTGTTGGAGATATGGGGAAAGGTTATTCGCTTATTATTGAGGCAGAAATTTAGAAAAAGACATATATGTGTTACTGTTTACCTGCTTACACATTAGTCTTATGACTGGACATGTTATAAATTTGTATATAGAAAAAAGCGTATTACAGTAAATTTAATTTAGTATAACTTTAGGATTAAAGCAGTTTTTATTAAATAAAAAATACAGAAAGAGTAATATGGAGGAAACCACATGAAAACAGTAGCATTAATCCCTATAAAATTAGACAGTAAAAGAGTACCTGGAAAAAATATTAAGCCATTTTTTGATGGCACACCGCTTATGCATTTTATCCAGAAAGCATGTCTTGATGCAAAGACAATAGATGAAGTATACATTTATTGTTCAGATGAAGAGGTTAAAAAATATATTATCCCAGGAGTCCAGTTTTTAAAAAGACCAGAATATCTTAATGGTGACAATATTAATGCTAATGATTTTATCAGGGAATTTATAAAAACGGTTGATGCGGGTATTTATGTTAATGCACATACAACTTCTCCATTTGCAAAGCCAGAAACGATTGATGACTGTGTAAAGCATGTAGCAAGCGGCAAATATGACAGCGCATTTTGTGCTGAGGCAGTCAGGACATTTCTGTGGGAAGATGGGAAACCAGTTAATTTTGACCCAGACCATTTTCCAAGAACACAAGACCTTCCTCTTATTTATGGTGAAACATCTATTGCTTATGTGTTTACAAAAGAATCTTTTATTAAACATAACAGGCGGTTAGGTTCAAATCCTTATATTAAAGAAGTAGGTAAAATTGAAGCAATGGATATTGATTACATTGAAGATTTTGATATATGTAATGCAATTTATAAGGAGATAATTAAAAAATGAGTGTTCAAATAACAGACTGTACTATAAGGGATGGAGGATATCTTTTTAATAAAAATCCAGATAAAGAGTTTGTAAAAGGGATTATGAAAGGGCTTGCTTTAGCAGGTATTGATTTTGTAGAAACTGGATTTCTCCAGGATAATGTATCAGGAGAGAACCTGGTGTACAAGAATTCAAATGATGCAAGAAAATATCTTCCAGAAGACAAGGGGCAGACACAGTTTTTAGGATTTTGCGATAATAGCAGGTATTCATTAGAAAACCTTAATAATTTTGATGGCCAGTCTTTTAAGTGGCTTAGGATTTCTTTTGCAAAACATGAAACAGAGGAGTCATTAAAGTTTTGTACAGGGGCAAAGAAGAAAGGTTATCTGGTACAGTTTAACCCTATGGATTCAATTAGCTACTCAGATGAAGAAAGAGCTGCATTAATAGAAAAGGTTAATATAGCTATGCCAGCATCTTTTTCTATTGTAGATACATTTGGTGCAATGTACCTTGATGACTTAGAACATATTTTTAAGCAGGTGGACAGCCTGCTGGATAAAAACATAAAAATAGGGCTTCATTCCCATGACAATCTTGGACTTTCTTGTGCACTGGCAGAAGCTATGGTTAACATGGCTGGTAAGTCAGGAAGGGATGTAATTATAGATGGTTCTTTGTTTGGAATGGGACGTGGTGCAGGAAATGCAAAAACTGAGCTTCTGGCAGATTTTTTAAATAAAAAATATGGATGTAATTATAATATTCCATTATTGCTTGAAACCATTGATAAATATATTACACCAGTTTTAAATAATATAAATTGGGGATATGACCTGCCGATGTATGTTTGTGGCACAAAACATTCCCATGTAGATAATGTGTACCATTTAAAAGACAAATATGGATGTACAGCTAATGAAATATTTGATGTAGTAGAAAGATTAACTCCTGCACAGAGAACCAGATATGGTGCTGGATATTCTAAAACAGATTTTTCTGTACTTGATAATTTATATAAGAATTACAAAAATTAAAATCAATTTAAAATAGATAAAGTGGAATAGCAGTATTGGTATATACATGCCTGGCTGCTGCTATAATTATCTATCTGGAGGGGGACAAGTAAATGAATTGTGCTGGTTATCTGGCAGATTTCTTAATAAAGAAAGGAGTAACAGATGTTTTTGGCTTCTCTGGAGGTTATATTGTACCATTTATTGATGCCTTGTCTAAGCGGAAAGAAATAAATGTACATGTATGTTATAACGAGCAAGGTTGTGCATTTGCAGCTTGTGGTTACGCAAGGACAAGTGGTAAGCTTGGAGTATATTTTACAACTTCCGGACCTGGTGCTGTTAATGCGCTTGGAGGTCTTGCAGATGCCTGGTTTGACAGTATTCCTGTTATGGGAATATGCGGGAATGTTCCTACAACAGAACAGAAAGGTTATTCAGGAATAAGACAGAATGGGTTCCAGGAAATGGATATAGTTTCTATGGTAAGAAGTATTACAAAATACAGTGTGACACCGTCTATTCCTGAAAAGTTCCCTGAAATTATTAACAGGGCTTATAATCTTGCTATGCTTGGCAGAAAAGGAGGTGTTGTTATTGATTTTCCATTTGACGTCCAGAAAGCCAGTATTGATTGCAGGTAATGGTATAAGGGCGGCTGGGGCAGCTGGATTGCTCCATGAATTTATGGATAAAACCAGAATTCCAGTGCTGGCTACAATGAATGCTGCTGACCTGATACAGGATAAGGAAAAACTTGGATTTATTGGTGTTTATGGCAACCGTATAGCAAATATGGTGGTTGCAGAGGCAGACCTGGTTATTTCTGCCGGGGCACGTCTTGGTATAAGGCAGATAGGTAATAGACCAGAGTATTTTGCACCAAAGGCTTTTCTGGTAAGGGCAGATGTAGACCAGTATGAACTTAGCCGGAATATAAAAGAAGATGAAGAGAAACATCTTATAGATGCAAAAGAATTTTTAAAAAATTTGCTGGATGAGGATATACCTTGTTATGCTGAGTGGCATGACAAATGTTTTGAGGCTAAGAAAATACTTGAACCATTTGATAAAGAACTTGGTAATTACTGTATTGAAGCAATTTCAGAACAGCTTCCAGAAAATCCAATAGTTGCGGTTGATGTCGGCCAGCACCAGTGCTGGTCTGCACAGTCACTGGTACTTAAAGGCACAGAAGGCAGGATTCTTATTGGAGGAAGTTATGGTTCGATGGGATGTGGCCTTCCTTATGCTATAGGTGCATCTTTTGCCAAAAACAGGGAAACCGTGTATTGTATCACAGGTGATGGAGGCCTGCAGATGAATATCCAGGAACTACAGACTGTAGCAAGTGAAAGGCTGCCAATTAAGATTATAGTTATAAATAACAAGGTTCTTGGAAAAATTTCTGAAATCCAGGCTGGTTATTATGATGGAAGATTTTGTATTACAACTCCAGATAGTGGATATACAGTACCAGATTTTGAAAAGGTAGCTAAAGCATATGGAATTAAAGCTAAAACATTAACTGGTTTTAGTGGTATTTCTGGATGTAAAGAATGGCTTTATGATAATGAACCTTGCCTGCTTAATATTATACTTCCAGAAGATACTTTACTACTTCCTAAAATGAACTGGAACCAGAAGGATATGTTTCCTGCATTGGATAATGAAGTGGTTAGTAAAGTTTTATCCATATTGGCATAAAAAATATATTTTTTATATATGGAAAGGGATTTATATTAATTATGGGCAGAGAAAGAACAGAGGTTTTATATGGTAAAGTATTTAATAATGGATATTGATGGGACATTAACTGATGGGAAAATATATATGGGTCCTGGTGGGGAGGCAATGAAAGCATTTTCTGTTAAGGATGGTTATGTTATCAACTTTATTCTTAAACCTGCTGGTATTGTCCCAATAGTAATTACAGCAAGAAAAAGCCAGATAGTGCAGAACAGATGCGATGAGCTTGGAATTAAAGAAGTTTACCAGGGAAAATTAGATAAAATTACTATGTTAAAAGAAATAGTTGGTGAAGAAAATCTAGGACAGTGTGCTTATTTTGGAGATGATATACTGGATTTGGAATGTATGTATCCAATAAATGAAGCTGGAGGCATAGCTGGCTGTCCAGCTGATGCAATTAAAGAAGTAAAGGCGGCAGCTGGGTATGTATGTGTAAATAAGGCTGGGGACGGTGCACTCCGTGAGTTTGCGGAATGGCTTATTATACCAAAGATTGATGAATATAAGGTTAAAAAACGTGTTGAAGCTGCCGTGGAATATTTACTAAATCTGGAAGTTACAGAAAAGGATGTGGGCAAAAGAAATATTGTTGATGAAAACTTCTTTTATTTTGTACAGTCATATATGACAAAACCAGATACAGGATGTAAACTGGAATCACATAGGATATATGCAGATATACAGGTGGTAGTTAGTGGAAATGAAATTATAGATTTGGCTGATATATCACGGTTGTCTGTTAAAGAAGAATACAATATAGAAAATGATGTAATCTTTTGGAATATTCCACAAAGAATGGCGCATATAACTATGGGGGCAGGTGGACATATTATATTATATCCAGAAAATGCACATAGGGGAGGGGTCTGTATTAAAGAAAGTGAAAGAGTCTTAAAAATAGTTGGCAAAGTTAAAATAAACTGATTTAATTAGTTTATTTTATAATTCTATAAAAAACATCATAGATAGTTATTATAAATAAGCAGTAGCTGTTATGGCATTTTTAAATTAATTTTTTATCTTAATATTTAC
>VSNJ01000138.1 GCA_009774235.1 Lachnospiraceae bacterium | reverse complement strand
ATGTTATGGTTTATCATATCTATAAATATTAAACTTTGAAAGGAGATTGGATTTTGAAACTTAAATGTAAAGAATAGAAAATAGGCTATTTATAAACTAATCTTGCGTTAGTGTTGATAAAATGGAACTAGACAGTTAAAACACATATGCCAGAACCTGGACATGCAGCAGGATTAGCTAGCTTTATAAGAGATATGTATATGTGATATGGTTTTGTACTATTCACTGATACATTATACAGATTACTGGAAACATATAAACATGCAATGTTAATTCTATACATCCATGCCATTCACTTTCCAGGTTCTGTAATATAAAACAGCACACAGAAAAGCATAACAAATAAAAATAATAAACGGAAGACTGCCAGCTATGGATATAATAAATCCATTAGCGTATTCCGAAGAAAGGTGGATTAAACATGAACAGAAAAAATATTAAATGTAAACTTGGATTATTATTTTTGAATTTAGTTATTTTAATGGGGATCATTATTGTAACCCCAACAAATACCAATGCAGCAACAAGAAAATGTTATACTATTCTGTCTGAAACCACAAAGACATTTTCTGACGCTAATTTAACAAAACCATATGGGGAAATTTGGGCAAATGATGAGATTACAGTACTGGAGGTTCATGATAAATATTCCAGAGTAAATTATCCAGTTTCAGGAGGCACAACAAAAACTGCTTATATTGCAACTAGCTCTATTTTAACAGCTACAAGTGGACAAAATGTTATAGCTAAAAAAGAAATACCAACATTTAAAAGACCAAATGGATCATCTTATGGACATATTGATAAAAATGACCAAGTTCTTGTTTTAGGTGCATCAGGAAATTATATACAAGTCAAATATCCTGTTCCTGGAGGACACAAATATGCATTTGTTACTATATCTGATGCATATAACTATCTTTTATAATTTGTAACATACTTTAATTAATATTGCTTGCTTTATAAAATGCCAGTGTTGTAAAACCATATCCATATTATATAATGCCATCAACTTATTGATGGCATATTTTCTTTTAGAATTATAACCAGACACTGGTATAGTTATATACTTTTATCTGCGTATTTTGTAATGTAACCAATCTAAATCTTTTATTTAGTTTTCCAAAGACATAACCTGCTGTATGCAAATTATAAACTTATCCAATTATTGGATATCTAAAAAATCTATAGCAAATTTTTTTAGTATAAATAACTCCTGCCAAAAAAACTGCCGCATTAAGTATAATATATATATTTCCTGTTATTATTAGCTATATATATTATTTTTACTTAATACAGCAGCCTTTTAATATTACTATCCTCTGTTTACTACTTTAAATACTATCTTCTTTCCTCTCCTGCCATCTGTTCTGTGCCATAATACTGGCGGTCGTCCTTGTAAGGATTTGACAAGCGGTCTAACGCATCTTCTACATTTAATGATTCCATTTCCGCTTTCTCATCCTCATACATGCCATCCTGCCTTAATACATCTTCTTCCCCATCTGCCTGTTCATCTAATGGTGGCAGCCTTTTAGTCATTTTTATCTCTTTGCCACAGAAATAAGTTGTAATAATAAGCCATCTTGAGCCATCAGGATATACAATAATCTGTGATGTTGTGCCTGTCTTGCGTTTAGCACTGTCAGTATTTTCTTCATCTTCTAGTTCAGAAATAGAAATCCTTGACACATCATCAAATTCAAGTTCCTCTGATTCCGGGTCACCATCTGCTGGTGCAAGCTTTATATTTGCAGTAAGTCCGCCAGCCATAGAAGTCAGCATAAGCTTGCCATCAACATAATACCTTGTTTCAGTGTCACTTACCTTTTCTTCAATAATTGTACACTCATCACTTCCCTGTCCAGAATTAAAGAAGTTATCACCTGTTCCAGGATTGCTGAAGAACTTTATTAAACTGTCAATTCCTGCTTTTCTTGAACTGTATTCTGGATTATCATCACTTCCAATGCCTGCAAGGCCTGCATTATAATAATCTGCAAATCCGTCTTCTGCTTCATTTCCAGAAAATATTTTCTTTGTATCCCTGTTGTACATAAAAGCATAATAACTGCTTATACCCTCTACTCTCATAATACCATAGTCCTTTCTTTAATAATTAATCTTTATACAACGGTATACTTACAGCCCGTCTGCCATTCAGGGCTGCCATGCTTTCCTTTTAAGGTCCAAGCAAAATTTTTAATTATATCCACCCAGATATAATGTATATGAAGTTTCAAAACCGTTGTATTTTTCTTTTGACATATAAACTACTTCCCCGCTGCTTATCTTTATACTGTCACAAGTATACTCCAGTACATGTGCCATATTGACAATATATCCCCTGTGACACTGGTAAAACCCTTCACCCAGAAGACAGTTTAAAGCGTCCATTGTAGAATAAATTTCAATAACGCCACTGGTCATATGTATTTCCTTTTTTCTCCTGTTGCTTTCCACATACATAATATCATCTTTATTAATGGCAACATTTTTTGATTTTGTCTTTACAAGCAGCATCTTATCATTGTTCTTCCTTTGTTGTTCCACCTTCCTTTCTACACCAGCAAATGCATTTCCAGATTTATCCAATGCAGCTGGCAGTTTTCTGAAAATCCCATCATAACTGTATGTTTCTGTATTCATTATCAACCCCCTCACCTTTTTATATCGGCTTAATTTTTTAATTTAACCCCTATATGTAATGAAAAACATTTAAAATGTAACGAACTGTTATATTTTATTAGTAATACCAAAAATTCTCTTATCCTGGCTGAAGACAGACACAATTTCCAGACTCATCATAATATATCATCCAGACATATGTTACCTGTGTTCTATCCCTTTGACGCTCCATGATTTTGGTATCATTATCTCTTTATACAGGTTAATTGCGTATCTGTCGCTCATACATGCAATAAAATCACATACAGTCCTTCCAGCAGGCATACCCTCTGCTATCAGGCTTGTAAATTCATCAGGAAGTTTGCATGTATTATTTATATAATAGTAATAAAGCTGTTCTATAACATGTTTTACTTTGTATTCTTCCCCTTTTGCCACAGGGTTGCTGTAAACATTATCATAAAGATATTTACGCAGTCCATACATACTTTTTAAGACATCATCTGACATACATATATCATCTTTGCCTTCACTATTCTTTACAATATTGTGTACAAGTGTATTAAGTCTTTCATTTGTACTGCTTCCAAGGATATCTGTGAGTCCTGCAGGAATATCTTTCTCAGAAATAATACCCGCACGTATTGCATCATCTATATCAGAATTTATATATGCTATCTTATCAGAAAGGCGCACTATTTTGCCTTCGAGAGTATGCGGCATCAGGGCTGTCTGGTGGTTTAATATTCCATCCCTGGTTTCTTTGGTCAGGTTTAAACCTTTGCCGCCTTTTTCGAGAAGTTCAACTACCCTTACACTTTGTTCATTATGGCTGAACCCGCCACTGTCTTTTGTAATTTCATCAAGCGCACGTTCTCCTGCGTGCCCGAATGGTGTATGTCCAAGGTCATGCCCAAGCGCCACTGCTTCTGTTAAGTCCTCATTAAGCAGAAGCGCCCTTGCTATTGTCCTTGCATTCTGCGCTACTTCCAGTGTATGTGTAAGCCGTGTCCTGTAATGGTCACCAACTGGTGAAAGAAAAACCTGTGTCTTGTCTTTAAGCCTCCTGAAAGATTTACAATGAAGAATTCTGTCCCTGTCACGCTGGTAATCTGTCCTTATATCACATTGCAGTTCATATCTGTCCCTGCCAGCTGACATATCTGCAAATGAAGCATATTTGCTAAATATCAAATGTTCTCTTTCTTCTTGTTTCTGCCTTAAGTTTCCCTGGCGTACACTGGTCTCTTCCATACAACCACCACCTTCCGTATATTACATCTCCCCGTAATAATAAAATCCCTTGCTTTCACATAATTTTACAGGGACTATCTTTCCTATAAGTTCTTCATTCCCTTTAAAATGTACTATATAATTCTGTTCTGTACGGCCTGTAATAAAACCTGCTTCCTGGTTATTCTTTTCTTCAGCAAGTACATATACCGTCTTTCCAACATATTTTGCTGCCTTTTTTGCTGAAATCTCCTTCACCTTATTTAAAAGCCTGTCAAAACGTTCTTTCACAATCTCTTCTGGTATCTGGTCTTCCATAGATGCCGCAGGTGTGCCTGTACGTTTGCTGTATATAAACGTAAATGCATTATCATAGCCAGCTTTTTCTATTATATCAAGTGTTTCATTAAAATCTTCTTCTGTCTCTCCTGGAAACCCTGCAATTATATCGGTAGTTATTGCAATATCAGGAACTGCTTTCCTTATCTTTTCTATAAGTTCCAGGTATTCCTCCTTTGTATAATGCCTGTTCATAATTTCCAGCAGCCTGCTGCTTCCTGACTGCAGTGGAAGGTGTATATGGTGGCATACTTTTTTTGAACGTCCCATAAATTCTATAAGGCTGTCTGATAAATCCTTTGGATGTGAAGTCATAAAACGTATACGTTTAAGCCCTTCTATCTGTTCAACCCTCTCAAGCAGTTCTGTAAAAGTTACTGTATTCTTAAGGTTCTTGCCATATGAATTAACATTTTGTCCAAGCAGCATAACTTCTACAACACCATCATTAACAAGGCTTTCTATCTCTGCAATAATGTCTTCTGGTTCCCTGCTACGTTCCCTGCCACGCACATAAGGGACTATACAGTAACTGCAGAAATTATTACATCCAAACATAATATTTACACCACTTTTAAAGAAATATTTTCTCTCTGAGGGAAGCTCTTCTACAATACCACCTTCTTCTTCCCAGACATCAACAAGTATTTTTCTCTTAAGCCTTTCATCTAACACTTTCATTGCAAGAAGTTCTGCAAACTTAAATATATTATGTGTACCAAAAATCACATCAATATGCCTGTAACTTTTCTCTATCTTTTCTACAGCTTCTTTCTCCTGCATCATACAGCCACAAAGCATTATTAACATACCAGGATTTCTGTCTTTATACTTCTTAAGCTGTCCAATCCTGCCATACAGCTTAAGGTTAGCATTTTCCCTTACTGTGCATGTATTAAATATAACAAGGTCTGCTTCTTCTGAATTTGTTTCTTTATAACCTATTGACTTAAGTATACCAAGGATTTTTTCAGAATCCCTTGCATTCATCTGGCAGCCAAAAGTATTTACACAGCATGTAAGCTCCCTGCCTTCTTCTTTAACCTTCTGTTCCATCCATCTGCGTAGAAGTTTTATAAAATAATACTGTCTTTGTGGTTCATCCTCAGGTGGTATAGCATTTATATCAACATTTTCTATTTCACTATTAATCTTATTATAATCCATTTCCAGTCTCCATTTTCTATAATAAGCCTTTTATTCTGGATTACAAATTCCACAAGGCTCATATCCAGCATCTTCTGCCTCATTTATTGTACCAAAATATACCATATTTTCTTCATCTGGAAGTGATGAACAAGCTTTTTTGTGGAACTTTTTAGAATTAACATTCCCAATATAATTATTTCCAGATTTGCTGCTTGTACTGCCTTTCTTCTTTCCTGTACCTTTTTTTGACGCCTTTGTATTAAATTTAATAGTCTTGCCATCACTTACAGCTATTATATCACCAAGTTCATCAGTACGGTATATATCACAGCCCATTGCATTAAACCTTGCCATTGCCTCATCTGATGGATGCCTGTATTTATTATTCTTACCAACACTTATAACAACACTTGCTGGCTGCATTGCCTGCATAAATGCCTGTGAAGATGAAGACTTGCTGCCATGATGCCCTGCCATATATACATCACATGACAAATCTATACCTGTTTCAAGCATTTCATATTCACTTTCAATCTCTGCATCACCTGTCATTATAAATGTGTTGCTGCCATTAACCAGTTTAATTGCTACAGAGTAGTCATTTGCATCACTGTAATGTGTGTCATTTGGTGCAAGTATTGTAAACTCTGCATTGCCTATTTTATACTTTGTACCTGTCTTTGGATATGTAATATCTATATTTTTACTGTCAAGCACATCTATAAATGACTGGTATACTTTGCTTTTTGCCTTGTAATCTGGCGCAATTACAACCTCTGCATCATAAGAATTAAGTGCACCAACTACACCATTCAGATGGTCTGCATCATAATGTGTTGCAATAACATAGTCAAGTTTATCTACATCCTGGTCTTCCAGGTAAGATACCACTCTTGATGAATATTTACTGTCCCCGCCATCAACCAGCATAAAATGGCTGTTACTTTCTATAAGAGCTGAACTTCCCTGCCCTACATCAATAAAATGTATCTCAAGGTCTCCACCCTTCTTCTGCTGGGTATTCTGGCCATCAGAAGAAACTTCCCCTGATGTCACTTTATCCGTAATTACATTATTAAAACTGCATCCTGTTAATACAAGGCTTAATGCAAGAAAAAGTGCAAGAAACTTCCTTACCCTTAATTTATTCTTATCCATATCTAATCTCCATTTAATTGTTTTATTTTACATAATGGGGAGACTGTACGTAAACTCAGATGGCACAAAAAATTTTCACACTAACAATGAAAAAATAAAAGTAAATTTTCAATGCAATTCCCACTTTGTAACTGAAAATAGTAATAAAAACAGGATAGAGCCATATCAGCCATTAGTTTACGGACGGTCTGGGAGGGATACTGGCACAATAAATTCTCTTTTTTATTTATAAATTTATGGCACAGTAAAATTTCCAAATATTTAAAATACATTTTCTTTCCCAAGATATTTTTCTTCAAATTCTGCTGATGTAACAGGTCTTGAAAAATAATATCCTTGTATGTAATCAGGTTCTAGTTCCCTTACACATTTAAAATCTTCCTCTGTCTCAACGCCCTCATAACAAACCTTTAAATTCAAGCTGTGTGCAAGCTCAGTAAACTGCTTAACCACCATATAATCATACTGGCTGTCCCTTATACCCCTTATAAATGCCTGGTCAATCTTTACAAGATTAAACATCATTTCCTTAATATAGCGCAAGTTAGAATATCCTGTGCCAAAATCATCTATAGCAAGGTTTAAGCTTCTCCTGTGGAATGATTCAAGTATATTCTGCGTTGAATAACCAGTTTCAAGTTCACCACTTTCAGTAATCTCAAAAAGCACATTTTTACTGTCAAACCCAAACTTCTCCATACATAAATCAATATCACTTATAACATTGCTTTTCTTAATCTGCACAAATGAAATATTAATATTTACCCTGAACCCTGGACAAATTTTCTGCCACTCAAGGCACTGGCGCATAGCATCTTCAATAACCCATCTGCCAACAGGTATTATCAGTCCGCTGTCTTCAAGCAGAGGGATAAATATTCCTGGTGAAACCATTCCAAACTTCCCATTCTTCCACCTTAAAAGTGCTTCTGCCCCATGTATACATGCTTTCTCCATATTTACTATAGGCTGGTAATAAAGCTCAAAACCTTCAAAGTTATTTTCCACAGCTTTCCTTAATGCTTCCTGCATCTTCAGTTTATTTACATATTCACTATAATCAAGCTTTTCATAACATACACACATATTTTTGCCACGTATCTTAGCAAGCCTTAATGCAAACTCTGCTTTCTCAATATATTGTATGCCTGTATTGTCTTCTTCTGTAAAATATACTGAACCACCTGATATTGTATAAAAAAGCCTGTATCCTTTTTCATTTATTTTCTTATCTACTACTGACCTTATCTTTTTATACATTTCCTTAGCAGGGTCACTTAATATTGAGTCCAGCCCTTTACAGAAAACCATAATCTCATCGCCACTCATACGGTAAACACTTGCACTTTCCCCTACCGCCTCAGTAATGCACTGTGCAAGTACCTGCAATGTGGAATTACCAACTTCTTTGTTATATCTTTCATTAATATCTTTAAAATTATCTATACCTATAAGCAAAAGAAACCCTTTTTTGGCAGAAGCCCTGTCCATTTTAAGAATATCCTGGCGCAGCCTTACTTCACGGTAAAGCCCTGTTATATTATCAATCTTATTCTTACGCCCAAGTTCAGAAATCCTTCCTATAAGATAACGTGCCCTGCCATCCAAATCACGTACAACCTGCCCCCTGCAGCTTATCCAGACAGGATTGCCACTTTTATTAATCCACCTGTATTCAAGGTCGTGCTCATTTGACTTACCATCTATAATATCCTGGATGTTATTATTAAGCATCTCCCTGTCATCAGGATATACCGACTCCCCTATTATTGATAATGCATTATAAAAATCATTCTGTTCAAAGTTAAATATCTCTGTTGCCCTTTTTGTAATATTATAATGGTCTTCTATAAAATCTAGTATAAAAAGATAATCATCTGTACATTTTGACAATATTTCAAATACTCCAATATATTTTTCAAAATTATCTATATTTGTCCCCATTTTATCCTCCTTCTATAAATAATGTGCTGTCTGCAGACAAACGGTAAGACAGAAGTCCCATTAATCCTATATTATGTACAATAGCAGCACAAAATCCTATATATAGTATTATAACATAAAAACTTGTCAGTTCATATTATAAGATTGCATTTTTTCCATATTATATTTCTTCTGGCATTTACTTATAAAATATATAAGGCTTAATACCAGTATTACAAAAGAAATTATAATACATATAATATATAAAAACGCCAGGATTGGGGAATCCCCGCCAAAAACATACTGCATAATATAAGTAGTAGAATTAAATATTATATGTGTTGCTATTGAACACAATATACTGCCTGTAGAATAAACTACCATTCCTAAAACCATACCAAGAAGGAATGCATATATACCTTGTACCAGGTTCATATGGTAAATTCCAAACAATGCTGCCTGTATTGCATTGGCGGTCCAGAATGGAAATGCAAGGTGCATCCTGTCAAATATTGCCCCACGGAATATAAGTTCTTCTGATACAGGACCTATCAGGGTAACATATATAATTGTTAGTGCTCCTCCATCACTGTCCAGGTTCTCCATAAGCCTGTTATAATTATCAAATGCGTTTGGAAATAAAGCCATAATCATAGACAGCAGCACTGAAATAGATATACATCCGCCTGCGCCCGCTGCAAATATCCCAGCAATATTTTTAAGTGAAAATACCTCTTTGTAATCCATACCCTTTATACGCCAGCTTGAACGCAGGTACAAAACCAGGCACCATATCATTGAAAGCGTTGCACTTATTATAGATATCCACATAAGGCTGTCTGTATTTATGCTTTGAATAATATCATTATATGAAGCTCCCTGGAATATCTTTAAAAACGTATATGCTGCCATAAAAGCCATAGATGAAACCATCTGTATAAGGATAATCCCGCCAAATATAAGCAGTACTTTAATACAGCAGCTTATTCTTAATTTACGCATATTCCCCCTCCATGCAAATTAAAAGATAAGTCCGGACTTACATTCCAAATCCAAGTCCGGACTTTTATTAAATAATATGTAATCATAATTATACTTATTTTTTTCTCTGTAAAAACTCTGGTATCTTTATACCACCATCATCTGTCTGGCGGTTATATGAAGGATATGAAGGTGTCTGTATCTTTATACCCCCCATATCTGTAACTGGAGGTGGTGTCTGCTGCATGCCGCCTGGCTGCTGTACAGCCTGCGCTTGTGCTCCTTGTCCTTCCTTTGCAGGAAATACTTTTGTTGTACTCTGCTTTACAAATGGTGCTTTTGGCTGTGGCTGTGCAGTAGCCGCCTGCACATCTGAATCCTCTTCAAGACCTGTTGCAATAACAGTTATCTTTACAATATCCGGGTCAGAGGCATCACTCACACCAAAAATTATATTACAGTTCTCACCTGTAAGTTCCTCGACATAATAGGCAGCTTCACTTGCTTCCTGCAGTCCGACATCATTACCTGAAATATTTATAATAACATGAGATGCACCTTCTATTGTCGTTTCAAGAAGAGGACTTGATATAGCCTGCTTAACAGCATCAACACACTTATCATCCCCGCTTCCCATTCCAATGCCTATATGTGCAATCCCTTTATCTTTCATAACAGTCTGCACATCAGCAAAGTCAAGGTTTATAAGCCCTGGAACGTTAATAAGGTCTGTGATGCCCTGTACACCCTGCTGCAGCACTTCATCTGCTTTCTTTAAGGCGTCAGGCATGGAAGTACGTCTGTCTACTATCTCAAGAAGCTTATCGTTAGGAATTACAATAAGAGTGTCTACATTTCTTTTTAAATTTTCAATACCGGAAAGAGCATTATTCATACGGCTTCTTGCTTCAAAACGGAAAGGCTTGGTTACAATACCTACAGTAAGTATGCCAAGTTCCTTGGATATCTCTGCAACAATAGGGGCTGCACCTGTACCTGTACCGCCTCCCATGCCGCATGTAACAAATACCATGTCAGCTCCTTTTACTATATCTGTAATCTCTTCGCGGTTTTCCTCCGCAGCAGCCCTGCCAACTTCAGGATCAGCTCCGGCACCAAGGCCCTTTGTCAGCTTTTCTCCTACCTGCAGGCAGACAGGTGCTTTACAATTTAAAAGATGCTGTTTATCTGTATTAATACATACAAACTCTACACCTTGTATACCTTCTTCTATCATACGGTTGACAGCATTATTACCTCCACCGCCAACTCCTATAACCAATATTTTTGCGGCTAAATCTGCCTCGTTCGTCTTTATCTCTAACAAAGTTGCTCCTCCTTCAATTATGCAATCTCATATTCCCCTAACTTATATAATACTAATTCATAAGAGAATAATCAAGAGAATATTTGTTCTTTTTCAATTAATTCTGCTTAAGCACAATCTTATCACCCTGTTTATAGTTTTCCATGTCTATAGTGCCGCTAAGCTTTTCCTCATTTGTAGTATTAAGGACTTCAGACAGCGCTGCAAGCTGGTCATTGTAAAGTTTCTTTTTTCCAAGATGTACCTGTACATTGCCTGAATAAATTTTAA
>VSNJ01000137.1 GCA_009774235.1 Lachnospiraceae bacterium | reverse complement strand
ACATGAATCTTTATGGGATTTAATGTTTATAAGTATCTACTTTTGTAGACATATCAGTGTTTGTAATGAAGTTATAAACAAATTGTGCACAAATTGTTGATAACTTTTTTATTATTTTTATAACTTTCTACAGTTATCCACAAAGTTATCCACATTATCCACTTTTCTAGCATAATTACGATATTTTTTGCACTTTTTCGCAGTAAAGAAGTTATCCACAATTTTTGTGGATTTAATGTTGATAAGTACTTAATTTTGTTTATTTCTACATTTTCCGGCTTATCCACAATATTTTATCCACATTATCCATTCTTATTAACTATTTAACTTGTATTTTCCTATCATTTGATATAAAATATGTATATGATGTGCTACTTTCGCCTATTACAGGCTTTTATTTACTTTTAAGATATTTTTAGACTGGGAAACGAGAGGTATAATACTTTGGAAAACGAACTGTATCAGAGGTGGGAAGAAATACTAGAACATATGAAGGTCAGCTTCGATATTACAGATGTTTCGTATCGTACTTTCATAAAAATATTAAGTATCTACTCAGTAGAAGGTAATACTCTTACAATATTAATAGATGATATTAATATTGGAAATAGTAAATCTTTTATTGAAAAAAAATATAACAGGTTTCTGTCAGTAGCCATAGAAGAAATTACTGGCATACATTATGATATTTGCTATCTTTCACTGACTGCTTTAGATGCACAAAATAATAACCAGGTTAATGAAAAGGATTTAAAAAAAGTACGCCTTAATCCATCTATTAATCCAAATTATACTTTTGATACATTTATTGTAGGTGACAATAATGACTATGCACATGCTGCATCCCTTAAAGTAGCAGAAGAACCAGGAGATACATATAACCCGTTGTTTATATATGGCGGTCCAGGACTTGGCAAAACGCATCTTATGCATGCTATTGCAAACTACATACTTGAAAATGACAAAAGTAAAAAAGTTATATATGTAACAAGTGAAACATTTACAAATGAAATTGTAGATGCAGTACGTGACAGCAAGAATGAACATTCAACAGCACGTCAGGAATTCCGTAATAAATATAGAAATGTTGATGTACTTTTAATAGATGATATACAATTTATTATAGGAAAAGAATCAACACAGCTTGAATTTTTTCATACATTTAACCATTTGTATGAATCACAAAAGCAGATAATCATTTCTAGTGATAAACATCCTTCAACTATGACTATGCTTGAAGAAAGGCTGCGTTCACGTTTTGAAATGGGGCTTACAGTAGATGTAAAACCTCCAACATATGAAACACGTATGGCAATATTACGCAAAAAATTATCAGAAGAAAATATAATACTGGATGATAATATACTGGATTATATTGCAAGCAATATTGTTTCTAACATAAGGGAACTACAAGGTGCAATAAATAAAGTAATTTCATTCTCTAATTTATGTGATAAAGAAATTACAATGGAGCTTGCCAAAGAAGCACTTGCAGATATGATTAACCCTAATATGAAAAGAGAAATTACTGTTGAGTATATTGCTGAAACTGTGGCAGACCATTTTGGAATTACTGTAAAAGATTTATTATCATCCAAACGTAATTCCAATATTGTTTTTCCACGCCATATATGTATGTATTTATGCCGTGAACTTACAGGAAATGCTCTCGCAGAAATAGGCAGCAAACTTGGCAACAGACACCACTCAACTATTCTTCATAGCATTGAATTAATAGAGAAGAAACTTAAAAATGGGGATAATAATGAAGAACTAAAAAAGACAATCGATGTTCTTAATAAAAAAATAAATCCACAATAATGTTAATTTATAATAAACAAATAAACATTTTTTGAGGAAAAAACTCTTTTCCCGTAATTTGGAATAAATTTACAATGTTTATAAATACAGACTTTTCAACAGTTTTCAGAAAGTTATAAAGTGTGTTATTAAATCCGTGTTTTTAACTGGTTCCTAAGGCTTAAGGCACTTTTCAACTTTTCAACAGCCCCTACTACGGCTGCTACTGTAATCTTTTATATTTTTTTATATTATTTTTACCAAAGACACTTGAAAGGAGTTATACACAATGAATATAATATGTGACAAATCAAAACTGCTTGAAGGAATAAATATTGTTTTAAAAGCAGTACCCAGCAAGTCTACAATGGAAATACTTGATTGCATTGTAATTGAAGTAAAAGAAAATATAATTAAACTTATAGCTAATGACCTTGAAATAGGAATTGAAACAATTATTGAAGGTGAAATAACTGAAGAAGGTGCAGTTGCTGTCAATGCCAAAGTTTTTTCAGAAATTATACGTAAACTTCCTTCTGAAAAAGTAAATATTAATATAAATAAAAATTATATAATGAATATAAGCTGTGGCAAAGCTAAATTTAATATTCCAGCTAAATCTGCAGAAGAGTTTCCATTTCTTCCACAGATATATAAGGAAAACAAAATTGTTATATCGCAATTTACATTAAAAGAAATAATAAGACAGACAGTATTTTCTATTTCTGATAATGAAAATACAAAAGTTATGACAGGAGAACTCTTTGAAATACATGGTTCAGGGTTAAAAGTTGTCTCTCTTGACGGACACCGTATCTCTATAAGAAATGTTATACTTAAAGAAACATATGGGGATGTAAGTGTTATTATCCCAGGTAAGACATTAAATGAAATTGTTAAAATACTGACAGGTGGAAGAGATGATGAAGTAAATATATTCTTTACAGATAAACATGTCCTTTTTGAATTTGATAATACTATTGTTTTGTCTAGGCTTATAGAAGGAGAATATTATAAAATTGATAAAATGCTTTCAAGTGATTATGAAACAAAAGTAACAGTAAATAAAAGGGAAATGCTTGATTGTATAGACAGGACAACATTATTAATTAAAGAATCAGAGAAAAAACCTGTAATAATTGATGTAAAGGATAACAGCATAGGGTTTGCAATGAATTCTTCAATAGGTTCAATGGATGAGGAAATTGATGCAACAAAAGAAGGAAAAGATATACTTATCGGTTTTAACCCAAGGTTCCTTATAGATGCATTAAGGGTAATTGATGAGGAAGAAATTACTATGTATATGATAAATCCTAAAGCACCATGTTTTATAAGGGATAAAGATGAAACTTATATTTATCTGATACTTCCTGTTAATTTTAATGTATAAATAATTATGGAGGTTATTATTTATGAAAACTATACAAATCCATGACAGTTATATAAAACTGGGACAGGCGTTAAAGCTGTCTGGTCTTGTTTCATCAGGTATTGAAGCTAAAATATTAGTCCAAGATGGGAAAGTGGAAGTTAATGGTGAAACAGATACAAGAAGAGGCAGGAAACTTTACCCGGGTGATGTTTTTGAATATAATGGACAGAAGGTTTCTGTTACAGGAGAATAGAATTTATGGAAATTAATTCTATTGAAGTTGGCAGTTTCAGGAATTATAACAGTGCCAAATTAGAATTTCATAGCCATACAAATATACTTTATGGTGATAATGCCCAAGGTAAAACAAATATTCTTGAAGCAATTTTTGTATGTGGTACAACTAAATCACATAAAGGATGTAAGGATAAAGAACTTATAAAGCTTGGAAATAACGAGGCACATATCCGTATGTCTATTAGCAAAAAGGCAGTTCCCCATAAAATTGATATACATTTGCGCCAGAATAAAGCAAAAGGAATTGCGATTGATGGCATACCTATAAAACGCTCAAGTGAACTTCTTGGACTTATAAATATTATATTTTTTTCACCTGAAGATTTAAAAATAGTGAAAAACGGACCATCAGAAAGAAGAAGGTTTATTAACCTTGAGCTGTCACAATTAGATAAAGTTTATTTGTATGAGCTAGGAGAATATAATAAAGCCCTTATGCAGAGAAATAAACTATTAAAACAGATTTATTCTACACCATCACTGTCAAAAACATTGGATGTCTGGGATGATAAACTTGTTGAATATGGTTCAAAAATCATTTCTTCCCGGGAAAAGTTTATAGAAAAACTGTCAGGCATTGCAATGAGGGTAAGTGAAAACCTTACAGGAAACAGGGAACATCTGGAACTGGTATATGAGCCTGATGTTACAACAGATTATTATTCACATAATTTAAAAAAGGCAAGGGAAAAAGATTTACACTTTTTATCTACAAGTGTAGGTCCTCATAGGGATGATTTATGTTTTCTTAATAAAAACATAGATATCAGGAAATATGGGTCACAGGGACAACAGAGGACTTGTGCGTTAGCTTTGAAACTGGCAGAAATAGAACTTGTAAAAGAAGTGACAAATGATACACCTGTACTTTTATTAGATGATGTATTGTCTGAACTGGATAGAAACAGGCAAAACTATTTATTAGACAACATTAATAATATACAAACAATAATAACATGTACAGGTTTGGAAGAATTTATTGATGGGAGGATTTCTTTAGATAAAGTTTTCTGTATATCAGATGGTACTGTTATTCTTGAAAAATAATACAGGCTTGCATACGCACGTCCAGGCTTGTATTTTGTAAAGGCGTGCGGGAAATGAGAGGTAATTATGGGAACAGAAGTTAATGGCGGATATGGAGCTGACCAGATACAAATTCTTAAAGGACTGGAAGCAGTACGTAAAAGGCCAGGCATGTATATTGGAAGTACTTCCTCCCGTGGACTTCATCATCTTGTGTATGAAATTGTAGATAATTCTGTAGATGAAGCTTTAGCAGGTTATTGTACAGAGATAGAAGTTATTATTAATGAGGGTAATTCTATTTGTGTAGTTGACAATGGGCGTGGTATTCCTGTAGGAATAAACCAAAAAGCGGGTAAGTCTGCTGTAGAGGTGGTATTTACAATACTTCATGCAGGTGGGAAATTTGGAGGCGGAGGATATAAGGTCTCAGGAGGTCTCCATGGAGTAGGTGCATCTGTAGTTAATGCACTTTCTGAATGGCTTGAAGTAACAGTGCATATGGATGGAAAGAAATATAACCAGAGGTATGAACGTGGAAAGGTAATGTATCCGCTTAAAGAAACAGGTGAAACTACAAAAACAGGAACTGAAGTAGTATTTTTGCCAGATAAAGAGATTTTTGAGGAAACAGTATTTGATTTTGAAATTTTAAGGGAACGTTTACGGGAAATAGCTTTTCTTACAAAAGGACTTAAGATAACTCTTGTTGATAAAAGACAGGAAAAGCCTAAAATACGTACTTTCCATTACGAAGGTGGGATTAAGGAATACGTTGAATATCTTAATAAGAGCCAAAATCCTTTGTATGAAGAGGTTATTTATTGTGAAGGCCAGAGAAATGATATTTATGTAGAAGTTGCAATGCAGCATAATGATTCCTATCAAGACAGCACTTACAGTTTTGTTAATAATATTATAACTCCTGAAGGTGGTACACATCTTGCTGGTTTTAAAAATGCACTTACAAAAACTTTTAATGACTATGCAAGAAAGAATAAACTTTTAAAAGAAAATGAGCCTAACCTTTCAGGTGAAGATATAAGGGAAGGGATTGCTGCTATTATAAGCATAAAGATAAGTGAACCGCAGTTTGAGGGCCAGACAAAGCAGAAACTTGGCAATAGTGAGGCAAGAAGTGCTGTTGATTCTGTAGTAACGGAACAGATGACTTATTTTCTTGAGCAGAACCCTGGCATAGCAAAGGTGATTTGTGACAAGGCTATACTTGCACAGCGTGCAAGGGATGCTGCACGTAAAGCAAGAGACCTTACAAGACGTAAAACTGCGCTTGACAGAACAGCACTTCCAGGTAAACTTGCAGATTGTAGTGATAAAGACCCTAAGAATTGTGAGATATATATAGTTGAAGGTGATTCTGCAGGAGGGAGTGCCAAGACAGCAAGAAACAGGGCAACACAGGCAATACTTCCTCTAAGGGGCAAAATTCTGAATGTAGAGAAATCACGTCTTGACAAAATTCTTGTAAATAATGAGATAAAGGCTATGATTACTGCTTTTGGTACAGGTATTGGTGATGATTTTGATATATCTAAACTACGTTATAATAAGATTGTTATTATGACTGATGCTGATGTAGATGGAGCACATATAGCTACGCTGATGCTTACATTTTTATATAGATTTATGCCTGAGCTTATACGCCAGGGGCATGTTTATCTTGCGCAGCCTCCATTATATAAAATTGAAAAAAATAATACAGTAAGGTATGCTTATGATGATAGTGAATTAAACCAGATACTTACAGAAATTGGACGTGATAGTAATAATAAAATACAGCGTTATAAAGGACTTGGAGAGATGGATGCTGACCAGTTGTGGGAAACTACTATGGACCCTGAGAAAAGGATACTTCTGCGTGTAAATGTAGACAGGAATTCTGAAACGGAGATAGATGTAGTGTTTAATACGCTTATGGGTGATAAGGTGGAGCCAAGGCGTGAATTTATTGAAGCTAACGCAAAGTTTGTAAAAAATCTGGATATATAATAATACAGAATATGTATTATGGAATTAAGATAGACTGGAAAATGAATCTAAGGCTGCAGGAGGCAGTTTAAGATATCATTATTAGTGTGCCAGATAAATGAGGCATGGGGGAATAATATGGACGAAAATATATTTGACAAAATCAGTGAAGTTGATTTAAAAAAGACTATGGAAGAATCATACATAGATTATGCTATGTCTGTTATAGCTTCAAGAGCTCTTCCTGATGTAAGGGATGGTCTTAAGCCTGTACAAAGGCGTATTATGTATGCAATGATTGAACTTAATAATGGACCTGATAAGCCACACCGTAAATGTGCACGTATTGTGGGTGATACAATGGGTAAATACCATCCACATGGTGATAGTTCTATTTATGGTGCACTGGTAAATCTTGCCCAGGAATGGTCAACACGTTATCCTCTTGTAGATGGGCATGGTAATTTTGGTTCTATGGATGGTGATGGTGCAGCTGCTATGCGTTACACAGAAGCAAGACTTAGTAAAATCTCCATGGAAATGCTTGCTGATATAAATAAGGACACTGTAGATTTTCTTCCCAACTTTGATGAAACAGAAAAGGAGCCTGTAGTCCTTCCATCAAGATTTCCTAACCTTCTTGTAAATGGGACTTCTGGTATTGCAGTGGGAATGGCTACAAATATTCCTCCACACAATCTCAGGGAGGTTATAGATGGTGTGGTAAGGATTATTGAAAATACACAGGAAAATATAGATACAACTATGGAAGAAGTGTGCAGTATAATAAAAGGACCTGATTTTCCAACAGGTGCACAGATACTTGGTACAAGGGGCATAGAAGAAGCATACAGGACAGGCAGGGGTAAAATACGTGTACGTGCAGTAACTAGTATTGAACCAATGGATAATGGCAAAAACAGGATAGTTGTTACTGAACTTCCATATATGGTTAATAAGGCTAAGCTTATTGAAAAGATTTCAGAGCTCCACAGTGATAAGAAAATTGATGGAATCACTGACTTGCGTGATGAAACAAACAGGGAAGGAATGAGTATATGTATTGAACTTAGAAGGGATGTAAACCCTAATATTGTTCTTAACCAGCTGTATAAGCATACACAGCTCCAGGATACATTTGGTGTGATTATGCTTGCACTTGTTAACCAGGAACCTGTTGTTATGAATATACTCCAGATGCTTAAGTTTTATCTTAAACACCAGGAGGAAGTAGTGACACGCCGTATAAAATATGAGCTTAATAAAGCAGAAGAAAGGGCACATATTTTAGAAGGCCTGTTAGTTGCACTTGATAATATTGATGAAGTTATTTCAATTATACGTTCTTCTAAAAATACAACACAAGCAAAGGAAAAGCTTATTGAAAGGTTTTCTTTAACTGACGCACAGGCACAGGCAATAGTTGATATGCGTCTACGTGCATTGACAGGACTTGAAAGAGAAAAAATTGAAAGTGAATATGCAGAACTCCAGAAGAAAATAGCTGAATATAATAGAATACTTTCAGACCGTAATGTCCTTCTTGATGTTATTAAGAAAGAAATTACTGAAATACGTGATAAGTATGGTGATGAAAGAAGGACATCTATAGGTTATGATGAATATGATATATCTATTGAAGACCTTGTAACAAAACAAAATACAATTATTACTATGACAAAGCTTGGTTATATTAAGCGTATGTCAGTTGATAATTTTAAAAGCCAGCACCGTGGAGGAAAAGGCATAAAAGGTATGCAGACTATAGATGATGATTATATTGAACATATGGTTATGACTACTACACACCATGAAATTATGTTCTTTACTAATACTGGACGTTCTTATAGGCTAAAAGCTTATGAGATACCTGAAAGTGGCAGAACAGCACGTGGGACAGCTATAATTAACCTTATCCAGCTTATGCCAGGAGAAAGAATTACTGCAATGATTACAATGAGTGAATTTGATGATGAAACATATTTGTTTACAGCAACAAAGAAAGGATTAGTCAAAAAGACACTTATAAGTGAATATAAAAATATAAGGAAGTCTGGTCTACAGGCAATAAATTTGAGGGATGATGATGAACTTATAGAAGTAAAAGTTACTAATGATTCAATGGATATAATTATGGTAACTAAACATGGCCAGTGTATAAGGTTTAATGAGAAAGATGTAAGGGCTACAGGCAGGACATCAATGGGTGTAATAGGCATGAACTTGTCATATGATGATGAAATAGTTGCAATGCAGTTAAATACCCAGGGTGATTATTTGCTTTTTGTGTCTGAATTTGGAATGGGCAAACGTACCAGAATAGATGAATTTCCTGTACAACACCGTGGAGGCAAAGGAATTAAATGTTATAAAATTACTGAAAAAACTGGTAATGTTGTTGCAGCGAAAGCAATAAATGAAGAAAATGAAGTAATGATTATAAATACTGAAGGAATAATTATACAACTTATGGTAAAGGAAGTTTCAATTCTTGGACGTATAACATCTGGTGTAAAGCTTATTGACATGGATTCTGCAAAGAAAGATATTGTTGTTGCAAGTATGACAAGAGTGCGTGATACAATTCCAGAAGAAGATGCAGAACCTGGGGAGGAGAAAGAATGAGAAATGTTCTGGCAGATATAATTACAAAAAATATTAAAGAAATGTGTATAGAAGCAAACTATATGCTTTCTGATGATATAAAAGGCAGTATTATAGAGGCTACATCTGCCGAGAAGGGGCAGACAGGAAAGAAAATACTTGAACAGTTGAAGAAGAATATGGATATTGCTGAAAATGAAAATATTCCAGTCTGCCAGGATACTGGCATGGCTGTAGTATTTTTAGAAATAGGCCAGGATGTACATATAGAAGGATGTGCAATAGAAGATGCAGTTAATGAAGGGATAAGACAGGGTTATGATGAAGGGTATTTAAGAAAATCAGTGGTGAGTGACCCTATAATACGTGAAAATACAAATGATAATACACCAGGTATAATACATTATGAAATTGTACCTGGTGATAAGGTTAAAATTACAGTTGCACCAAAAGGTTTTGGAAGTGAAAATATGAGCAGGGTTTATATGTTAAAACCATCTGATGGGATAGAGGGTGTGAAAAATGTAATTATAGAAACAGTTAAACTAGCAGGACCTAATGCATGCCCGCCAGTTGTTATAGGGGTTGGTATTGGTGGTACATTTGAAAAGTGTGCCCTGCTTGCAAAGAAAGCACTTATAAGGGATATTAATTTACGCAATAGTATTAGTTATGTAAGCCAGCTTGAAGATGAGATGCTTGAAAAGATAAACCAGCTTGGAATAGGACCTGGTGGTCTTGGAGGAAGTACAACTGCACTTGGTGTTAATATTGAAGTGTACCCAACACATATAGCAGGTCTTCCAGTGGCAGTGAATATGTGCTGTCATGTAAACAGGCATAAAACAAGGATTATATAGTAATTAGGAGGTTTTATAATGGAGAAATATATAACAGCTCCTATATCAGATAAAGTAGTGGAAGAATTATCTGTAGGAGATTATGTATATATAACTGGAACTATATATACTGCAAGGGATGCTGCTCATAAAAGATTATATGAATCACTGATACAAGGGAATGAAATACCATTTGAACTAGAAAATAATATTATTTACTATTTAGGTCCATCACCAGCAAGAGAAGGACAGGTTATTGGTTCAGCAGGTCCTACTACAAGCAGCAGAATGGATAAATATACACCTCTTTTATTGGAAAATGGATTAAAAGGTATGATTGGAAAAGGGAAACGTTCAGAAGAGGTAATAGAATCTATGAATAAAAATAATGCTGTATATTTTGCTGCAATAGGAGGTGCCGGTGCATTATTATCTAAATGTATAAAGAAAGCAGAAGTTATTGCGTATGATGATTTAGGAACAGAAGCAATAAGAAAACTTGAAGTTGAAAAATTTCCTGTAATAGTAGTAATAGATAATAAAAAAAATAATTTGTATAATGATGTATCAAATGGAGTACATAGTGTATAATATAGATATACTTTTAATTTAAAATGCCAGTCTGGATAGGTAAATTTGCTTATTTAGAGGCTATTTGAAAAAAAATTAAAAAAAATGAAAAAAAAGATTGACAAGATGCAATAATATTGTTAGAATAGTCTTTGTTCGGCGGCAATAGTGCCAAATACTGGAGAAATACTCAAGAGGCTGAAGAGGCGCCCCTGCTAAGGGTGTAGGTCGTTTGCGCGGCGCGAGGGTTCAAATCCCTCTTTCTCCGTTGTACATCTTAAACATAAAAATTATAATAAAATAAAAAAAAGTGTTGACAAGATGTTACAAAAGAAGTATAATAACGAATGTTAGTGTATAACAAAGGACAGGCATTAGTTGCCAGTCCAGAACCTTGATAACTGAACAGTAAAACAACCCTGAAAATTCTAAAGTAAAGCAATGTATATTGCTAGAGAATTTTAAAGTATTCTTATAAACACATGCATAAGAATATACAGGATGCGAGTTTATATTTGCATCAGTAAAACGGAAAAGCTTATAAAAATGAGCGGAACAAATTTCAAGATGAGAGTTTGATCCTGGCTCAGGATGAACGCTGGCGGCATGCCTAACACATGCAAGTCGAACGGGGTTTATAT
>VSNJ01000136.1 GCA_009774235.1 Lachnospiraceae bacterium | reverse complement strand
ATAATAAAATCCTTTCATCTATAATTTTCCATGCCACATATTATATGGCACAGATAGAAATGAAAAATGCTAGTTTTGCATTTTTCTTGTATAAATCTTAATATATCTAAAATAGTGTTTTTTGCTGCCTGTTTACCCAAAATACAATTATATTTATGCATTTATAACAGCTTCCGCAACACGTATGCCATCAACAGCAGCAGACATTATTCCACCTGCATATCCTGCACCTTCCCCACATGGATATATTCCTTTTATATTAGACTGGAAAGTTTTATCCCTTCTAATCCTTACAGGTGATGAAGTCCTGCTTTCAATTCCTGAAAGTAGTGCATCTTCCCTTGAATACCCTTTAATCTTTTTACCAAATTCTATAATTCCTTCTTCTATTGAACTTGCAACTATCCCAGGCAGCACTGCCTTTACATTAGCAAGGCTGTATTCTCCCTTAATACCAGGCATTATCTCTCCAAAACCTGTGCTTTTTACATTATTACAAAAATCTGCAAAAAGCTGTACAGGAACCTTACCACCTGCCTGTTTATATGCTTCTTCTTCCCATCTACGCTGGAACTCTATCCCTGCAAGTGCCCCTTCCTCTCCAAAATCTTCTGGTGAAACAGTAACTACTATAGCACTGTTTATATTCCTGCCATCACGTGCATAATTACTCATGCCATTCACTGCAAGCTTTCCTGGCTCTGATGATGCATTAACAACATAACCGCCTGGACATGTACAGAACGAATATACCCCACGTCCTGCCTTGGTAGTATGTGCCAGCTTATAACTTGCAACTGGCAGCTTCTTATACAAACTGCCATACTGGTTATAACCAACCATATCCTGTGGATGTTCTGCACGCACTCCTATGGCAAATGGCTTAGGTTCCATATACAGCCCGCTATAATTTAACTTATAAAATGTATCACGGGAACTATGGCCTGTTGCAAGTATAAGGTGTGAACAGTTTATTTCTTCTTCTTTACCATTCCGTAATATTTTTACACCTGTTATACATCCATCTGCACATATAACATCTTCCATCCTTGTGCCAAAATCTACTACACCACCAAGTTTTATAATCTCTTTACGTATATTTTTTACAACATCTTTAAGCCTGTCTGTGCCAATATGCGGCTTCTGCAGGTATAATATTTCAGAAGGTGCACCAAATTCTACAAATGTTTTTAACACCTTATGGTTATAACCATCTTTATCTTTAATCAAAGTATTTAATTTACCATCTGAAAATGTACCTGCACCTCCTTCTCCAAACTGTACATTACACTCAGGGTCTAAAGCACCACCATTCCAGAAACTTTCCACTTTCTTCTGGCGTTCTTCCACATCCTTTCCCCTCTCAAGCACAACAGGCACTAAACCTGCCCTTGCAATCACAAGTGCAGCAAACAGGCCTGCTGGTCCCATCCCGGCAATAACTATGTTTTTGCCATTATCACTTTTAATTACACCTGCATCAGGCAAAATCACTTTTTCTTTCCTGTCTGGCACCAGGACAGCATTATTCTTCCCATACCGTTTAACTGCTTTCTGCTCATCCTTACAACAGAATTCTGCCTGGTATATATAATTAATATCATCCTTTTTCCTGGCATCTAATGATTTCTTCTTTATCTCAAAATTATTTATTTCTTCCTTTTGTACTCCCAGCTTTTTGGAAACAGCCGACAATACAAGCCTTTCCTCTGCCTCTGTAATAATGCCATTTTTTATGCCTTTCCCTCCAGAAGCCTTTATAACATCCACAACTGGAACCTTTATCTGTGATACTTTTACCATAAAACCCTCATTTCTGCAAGATAACACACTATCTAATCTGCTTATCCAAATAATAACATTATATATGCCATATCCATATATGTAAAGCCAGAATTAACGCAGATTCCAATGTACAGGAATCCATTATTCCATAACGTTGGTAATTATGGAACTGTACCAACGGATGTAAAATGGATGATGGACATTATAGAAACCATACATATCCACATATATAAAAAATAAAAAATGTATAATACAGATATAATTAGTTAAAAATAGTGATTGCATTACAAGGCATTTCTGATTATACTAATTAATAGCTACTGTCCGGAACTATCCGGCTGTTACTATATTACATATCATAGGAGGAATTATCAATGAAAGAAAAAGTTATTCTTGCTTATTCCGGCGGACTTGACACAACAGCCATAATCCCCTGGTTAAAAGAAAATTATAATTATGAAGTTATCTGTGTCTGCATTGACGTAGGACAGGAAAGCGAGCTGGATGGCCTTGAAGAAAGAGCTAAAGCATGTGGCGCTGCAAAGTTGTATATTGAAGATGTTACAGATGAATTCTGTGATGAATATATCGTTCCTTGTGTCCAGGCAAATGCAATTTATGAAAACAAATATCTGCTTGGAACATCTATGGCACGTCCTCTTATTGCTAAAAGGCTTGTTGAAATTGCACGTATTGAAGGCGCAAGTGCTATATGCCATGGTGCAACCGGCAAAGGAAATGACCAGGTACGCTTTGAACTTGGAATTAAGGCTCTTGCCCCTGACTTAAAGATTATCGCTGCATGGAGGGATGACAAGTGGACTATGGATTCACGTGAGTCTGAAATTGAATACTGCAAAGCACATGGAATTAACCTCCCATTTTCTGCTGATAACAGCTACAGCCGTGACAGGAACTTATGGCATATAAGCCATGAAGGCTTAGAACTTGAAGACCCAGCCAATGCCCCTGACTACAGCCATCTCCTTGTACTTGGCACAACACCAGAAAATGCCCCAGAGGAAGGCGAAACAATTACAATGACATTTGAACAGGGTATACCAAAATCAATTAATGGCAAAGAAATGAAAGTTTCTGATATTATCCGTACTTTAAATACACTGGGGGGCAAACATGGAATTGGAATTATTGACATCGTAGAAAACCGTGTAGTTGGCATGAAGTCACGTGGTGTATATGAAACACCAGGCGGTACAATACTTATGGAAGCACACCAGCAGCTTGAAGAATTAATTCTTGACCGTGACACATATACAGCTAAAAAAGATATGGGCAATAAATTTGCAGATATTGTATATGAAGGAAAATGGTTTACACCTCTGCGTGAAGCAGTACAGGCATTTATTGAATCAACACAGAAATATGTTACTGGCGAAGTTAAATTTAAACTTTATAAAGGCAACATAATAAAGATGGGCACAACTTCACCATACTCATTATATAGTGAGTCTATTGCATCATTTACAACTGGTGAACTTTATAACCATAAAGATGCAGAAGGATTTATAAACCTCTTTGGACTTTCATCCAAAGTACGTGCAATGAAACAGGGTCCATTTACAGAATTAAAAGATAAGTAAAAAATTATTTTATAATGTTTTAAACTGGGCAGAAGGCAGATAATTATTTTATCTGCCCGCATCCCACACCATGTTTCATTTTACAGAAAGGCCGCCATTAAATTTTTCACATAAAAGATTAATACATTTATTCCATATAACAAATCACTTTTTAAAAATTTCTAAACGCCTTTTACCTATATTATGCTTTTCAATTCTTGTCCATCTGTTACTCCCTGTTTTTTGGCTCTTATCCATACAAACAGCCAAAATTGTTTTAGGATGTGATATTTTCCATAGTTGTTCTAACATAGCACTTAACCCTGTTTCTTCAGTCCAGTCTACTAAATTTCCATATGGTACATCTGTTATAATTATATCTGGCTTTATATCTGGCAAAGCTTTTGTGCAATCTGCTTTAAATACCTCTGCTGTTATTTCTTTTTTTATCCTGTCATATATTTTCCCACAACTCACCAATGCTTCTAAATGTGACTGTTTACCATACATTTCATAGAAATGCTTGATTTCCTGCTTACGCTTCATCAATCCAGAATAAGTTAATAGTCCTAAATTCTTTTTTGCGGATTCAAGCATTCTATCATCCACATCACTTGCATATATACTGCCAATGCTTAAATTATCAAACATACCAAGTACAGTAAGGGCGTATCCCCCTCCGCAACAAGGGTCATATACTATAATATTTTCCTTCTTATCCAAATAACTTTTTGCCCGTCCATACATCTCATTCAATAGCCTGACAGGGAAATTAGGAATTCCTTTCCCGCTATAGATAACCCGTCCACTGCAATAATCTTCAAAATTATCATTTGGACAATACAAATATTCCATATCTTTTTCCTTTTCAGTGATTGTATCATTAAATTATGGTTTGCCAGATTGTTTAACGTCATTATTCTACCACAAATGCACACACAATTCCATTAAATTCTGTTTAACCCCATGATAAGCACATATATTCCAGAATTATATTAATACCTTTCATTTTTCATTCTTTCTACAATGCTTTCTTTCTGCAACAGCTTTATACCATAATATACCAGTATATATTGTACTGCAAATATTGCCACAATATATAATAATATTGGAATCCATGGAAATGAATATAACATATCCATACCCATCTGTATATAAGCCATTACAAGCGCATATCCAAGAATACTGCCAAAAACCAATGTACATACCACCGATATGCTTGTATAATGTAGCATTTCCTTGTTAATCATCTTTTTAAGTTGTCCATTTGACATACCAACAGCCTGCAGAATTCCAAATTCTTTTTTACGTGAATATAAATTTGTAATAACTGTATCAACAAGGTTAATAATACCAAATAACACAATAAAAGCAGCTAATGTATAATATATAATTTTTTCAGAAAAAAACTCTTTCTCATAATATTCCCTGTTCTCAGCTTTGGAATCAAGATATAAGTTTTCTTCCATATCATATAATTCCTGTAAAATTATACCTACATTCTTTGACAGCCCTTCTTCTGTAGCAATCTCATATCCATATATAGCATTCCTGCCTGCCCACTGGTCCATAACAGTATCTGGCATCATAAAGGAACTTCCTGAAAGTGATATTGGCATATGTTTTGTCTTATTTTTCCTGCTCCATGAAGTAGTCTTTACAACAGCAATAACTGGAAGTTCTGTCTTTTTCTTCTGTCCATCCCCGTCATAATAAATTACAGGTACCATGTCTCCTGCTGACAATGGGTTCTTTTGTAGCATTTCATAATAATCATTTACTACAACAAGGCCTGGCTTTTTTAAAAGTTCTTCATATGAATCTGGGCCTTCATACTCCATTTCTTTTAAAAGCTCAAAATCTTCTTTTGAAATTCCATTTAAGCCTGCCGGGCGTTCTTCTCCCCACAATGTTGTAGAAACTGTTATCCAACGCCATGACTGTACTTTTGTAACACCCTCTATGCTTTCAATCTCTGCCTGTAATTCTTCTCCCATAATGTTTTCCGCCTGTAATAGTGCAAACATTTTCATACGTCCATCAAGGCTTGTATCATTGCCAAAACCTGACATTTCATTAATTGACAGCTTGTATTCCCCTCCTGGAAAAGAATACTCTACACTTGCTGCTGGGTCATATGACATAAGATAACTTGCAATAGTTCCAAGCAACACCCCTGCAAGTGCCAGCGAACACATAGTCCAGGCACTTTTCTTCTTACTTCTTTTCAGGTTAAGTACTGCCAGATACCCAGGGGTAAGACTGTGCTGTATATGCTTTTTTTCTTGGATTTCTGCTGTTATATATCCTGTATATCCAAGTGCTGCAACTGGAGAAGCTTCTGATGCAATTTTTCCTGGTTTCCTTACAGACAAGCCAACAAATATAAATTCCATAAAAGCACATACAAATGCTGCAATAAAAAAGTTATAAATACTAAATCCGCCTGGAATCATTACATAGCCCATAATACCTCCTGCAAAGAGTCCTGTAATAATCCCTTTAAGCGCAATAAACATTCCTTCCCATATAACCAGGCTTTTCACCTGTTTTTTTGTCATTCCCATTGTCCTCATTTGTCCATATTCCTGTACCTTGCCAGTTATAGAGATATAAAAAATATTATATATAACAATGCCTGATGATATTAACACTAGCAAAACAACAAAAACAAGAGTAATTATATCTTCTTTTCCAAGTTTTGACATTTCTGTATGCATAAAAAATGTATCACTTAATTCTATCTTGTCCTCTTGGATTTCTGCAGATGCTGCTATTCCAGCTGCCTTTTTATAAGCGGTGTCTTTATCCATATACAATGCACCTTCCATATTGGCAATAGCATCTACTTCTTCCTTATCCTTTCCAGACAACATTATTGCACAAGGCAGGGAGACATAAATTTCCTGGCTGTTTTTAGCTACAGAATGTATATCCAGGACAGCAGAAAGCTTATAATCCCTTACTACTTTATCTCCCAGGTCCAGCTGTATTATATCACCTGGTTTAGCCTGTGGCATCCCAGTTCTTTCAAGATATTCCTGTGATACCATAATTTCATTGCCAGCTAAAGGGAGGTTTCCATTATAAGAAATTTTATTTTTCTCCATAAAAGCTTCATCTTGCCATGAAACTTTTAAACGTGTATTTCCAACCTTTGCAGAACCCACTATAACAGACAGTCCTGTCCACTTAATCCTTGTATCATTTTTTAATGTTTCTGCCTGTAATAATGTAATATCCTTATAAGAAACCTGTGTAGCCTCTTTGGCAAGCCTGAGATTTTCTTCTTTAGTTCCCAATATATATAAAATAAATGCAAACATCAATGCTGTCGAAAACACAATAGTTATATACGCAAAAAAATCCCTTCTCCTGCTGTTTTCATGGTTCTTCTTAGCAATTTTGCGTATAACAGCCTTATTATAATTACTGTCCATTCCCATCAGGCCCACCTGCTTTCTGCAATTTTTCCATCTTCTATATGTACAATATTTCTGGCAAGCTGTGCAATTTCTTCATTATGGGTAATCATAATAATTGTCTGCATAAAGTGCATACCCATATGTTTTAAAAGTCCAAGTACATCCTGGCTGGTGCGGCTGTCCAGATTTCCTGTAGGTTCATCTGCAAGAAGAATAGAAGGTTTCGCTGCCAGTGCCCTTGCAATCGCAACTCTTTGCTGTTCACCACCAGAGAGCTGGTTTGGCATACGGTTTATCTTTTTTTCCAAGCCAATCATTTTAATAATATCCATAATAAAACTATGGTCTGCCTTATTGCCATCAAGCTCTATTGGCAATACAATATTTTCATATACACTTAAGACAGGCACTAAATTATATGCCTGGAAAACAAATCCTATCTGCCTGCGGCGGAATATTGCCAGTTCATCATTATCCATTTGTGACAATTCCCTGCCTGCAATATTTACACTTCCTTCTGTAGGCGTATCAAGCCCGCCAATTATATGGAGCAGTGTGGACTTTCCACTGCCACTTGAACCAGTTATAGCAGTAAAGCTTCCCTGTTCCACAGACAAATCAACACCATCCAGGGCTTTGACAAGAACTTCCCCATTGTTATAGTACTTTTTCAATTCCTTTACACTTAAAATAATCATAATATTTCCTCTTTTCCTATCTTTTATTTATTCAGGTATGTCCGGAAATAAAACATTATACAAAGCAGCCAGATATGGCAGTTCCCAGACATGCTGCAGGTTCTTATGGCAAAACTCTACACGCCTTAGTAATATAATCTTTCTTACTAAAACCATGTTAGCATTATAATGTCCCAAAACTATCTCAAAACGGAAAAAAAATATATCAATTTTGTAATATTTTATCCCATTATAGAAAACCACATTTATATAGCTGCCAGGAGTGTACAAAGAGTTTATAAATTTATATTTTTATTTGGCAAAAAGATAGAAAAACTGCTTCCTTTTTCTGGAACAGACCTTACAGTTATATACCCTCCCTGTTTCTCAAGAATTTCTTTAGTAATATATAATCCAATACCTATACCAGGTTCTTTACAAACTTTTTCCTCTCTGTAAAATCTTTTGAAAATATCACATTGGTGTTCTGGCATTATTCCAATGCCTGTATCTGTAATCTGGATTTTTGTGTAAAACTGCATTATCTCTGCCATAACTACAATCCTGCCATTGTCTGGTGTGTATTTCACAGCATTATCTAATACATTAAATATAGCCTCCTCTGTCCATTTAGAATCCAAAAAAAGACACAATTCCTCTGGACAATGCACCTCTACTTTAAGATTTTTTTTATCTGCAGCTGGAAGGATAGAAGAAATTGCCCTGGAAATAACAGGGTAAACAGATGACATTTCTTTTTTCATAATTAACATATGGCTTTCCAGACGTGACATTTTCACTAATGACTGTATTAAAAATTCTAACTTTTTAACCTGTTTTTGTATAATAATAAGAAAATGCCTCTCTTCCCTGCCTAATAATCCACTTAATTCTAAAGTATCACTGTACATTAAAATATTGGAAACTGGTGTTCTAAGCTGGTGTGATATATCAGATATTATCTGTTGTACTTCCTGTTTTTGTAAAACAGCCCTTTCTTCAGACATCTTTGTTATATTTATAACTGTATCCAGCTTAGATTTTATCTTTGATGATTGTGTTTCTAAATCCATTCCATAAACAATTTTTCCACCAGAAATTACATTATCTAAAGTATCACAAATAGATTGTGTAAGAATAATATATTTATAACGGAAATACATATAGGCTCCAAAAGATACAAATACCTGCAATATAATAAATAATACTATATTCACTTTTTACTCATCCTTTCCCTCTTTCATCCATTGGTATCCCATCCCATAAACTGTTTTTATATATGTTCCAGAACCATTTTCAATCTTTTTTCTAAGCCTGCTTATATTAACAGCCAGCGCATGCCCGTCTACATAATTTCCATCCAGGTCCCACAATTTCTCCAATAAAAGCTGCCTTGTAAGAATTTGTCCTGGGTTCTTACAAAATATTACAAGAAGTTTATATTCCGTAGGGGTTAAATACAGCAAAACCCCTTTTTTCTTTACTGTCATTGTCTCAAAATCTATTTCAAGTTCTCCAAAAAACCTTTGTACATCTTTTGTATTTTGTGGTTCACAACGCCTCAAAATTGCCTGTATACGCTGCATTAGTATTTTAATGTTAAATGGTTTTGTAACATAATCATCTGCACCAGCAGCAAAGCCTTTTATTATATCTTCATCCATATCCCTTGCTGTTAAAAGTATAACGGGAGCTTTGTTTTTCTGGCGTATTTTTTCTAACAATTTAAGCCCGTCTCCTTCTGGAAAATTAATATCCATAAGAAACAAAGACCAGCTTTTTGTTTCAAGCATTGCTTCTGCTTGTCCAATACTATATGCTTGTGAAGGTCTGTATCCCACTTTTTGCAAATGAAAGCAAAGACCATCATTAAGCAGTTCATCATCCTCAATAATTAAAATCTCTTCCATATACCAATTCCCCAATATATGTTTTTTCTTACAAAAAGCCTTTGTTGCCATTAATGGCAGCAAAGGCTTTCTTTTATAATTCCAGCTAGATACCAAGCCCATTAGGGCATTGTTTAGCTTATTATATTAGCAAATACTGCCCGGATGACAGGTTATCTGGCTTTCACAGGCGCATATGGATTATACAGGTCCTGCACATCTTTTTCTGAAATAAACTCTTCACGCAGCCTGAATCTGCCTAACAGGTCCATCATTAATGAGGTCTGGTTTGACATTTCTGCACTTGCCGCCGCAAATTCTTCACTTGTAGCAGAGTTTGTCTGTACTACACATGAAATTTCGTTAATTCCTTTTGTAACCTGTTCAATAGACTGTGACTCTTCTGTAGTTGCCTGTGTAATCAAATGGACAGCTTCAAGTACATGGCCAGATATCTCAACTGTCTTTTTAAGAGAATCAGACACGCTTCTTACAATCCCGCTGCCTTCCTTAACAGTCTGCATTGAATGTTCAATAAGATTTTTAGTCGCTTTTGCTGCTTCATCTGATTTAGCAGCCAGTCCACGCACTTCTTCTGCAACTACTGCAAAACCTTTGCCAACTTCACCAGCACGGCTTGCTTCTACAGCAGCATTCAGTGCAAGTATATTTGTCTGGAATGCAATATTTTCAATTGTAGCAATGATTTTACCAATTTCATTAGAAGAATCTGATATATTCTGCATTGCTACTACCATATCTTCCATAAGTTTAACACTCTCTGCAACCTGTCCTCCTGCTAGTTTAGACTGGTTGCTTGCCTGTTCACTGTTGTGGGCATTATTCTTCGCATTATTGGAAATTTCCGCTATTGTTGATGCAAGCTGTTCTACAGAACTTGCCTGTTCAGTAGACCCTTGTGCCAGGGATTGCGACCCATTTGACACCTGCATTGCCTCATTTGCGACCTGGCCAGCACTATACATAATCTGGCCAAGAGTATTACTTAAATTGCCATTAATAGAACGGATAGACTTCAGTATGTCACTTAATGCACCTACATATATACTTTCATCCTTTGTCCTTACATCAAAATTGCCACTTGCCATCTCTTCTAAAATATTACATTCATCACTGATAAGTTCCGTTAGTACATGCTGGCTCGTTCTCAAAGCATCACACATACCACCCAGCTCGCTGCGGCTGTTATATGTTACAGGAATATCCAGTTTTCCCATACTAAAACCTTTAAGTGCAACACTAACCTCTTTTACTGGCTTTGTAATACTATGGATAATCTGCATAGCCATAAACATTACAAAAAGTATAGCTACTATAGCAGCAATAATCATTATAGTTTCTGCAATCCTGCTTTCATTCTCCTGTTTTGCAATAATCCTGTTTTGTTCTTCCAGAAGACTGGCAGATATATCCTGGGCAGTACCAATCATAGCATTTAATTTTGGTGTACAGCTACCCTTAATAAGACTTATAGCTTCTTTCTGGTTTCCAGATTTAACTGCACTTATAATATCTGGCACTTCATCATACCATTCTTTCATGTCAGCAGTATAATCTTCCACCTTGCCATCAGATAAAGGATAAATTTTAATAAGTTCTTTCATAGTAACTTTAAGATTTGCAATAGCCTCTTCTATATGAACCTGCAGAGTATCATTTTCTGGGTCAGACGGGTCTAATGCCATATCCCTTACATTACGGGCAGCGTTGTTGGTGTAAATGCGGCATTGCAAAATTAATTCATTTGCCTTAACCTGGCTGTTAATAATACTGCTATATGTAGTACTTTGATAGTCTATTATAAGTAGCATCAAAATAATAATTGAAACGGAAATAACTATTGTAATTCCGAATCCAATAGCCAGGCTTGCCTTGACTTTCATGTTTTTAAACATAAATTTTCCTCCTGTTAGTTTTTATTATTCTTAAAATATAATGATACAATTAAATTATATAATTTTCAATGGTAATATAAAATAATTTCATGGTAATTCTTTGGAAAACACACAAATATATAG
>VSNJ01000135.1 GCA_009774235.1 Lachnospiraceae bacterium | reverse complement strand
GGAAATAATGTAAATAATACTATAATCAAAATGGAAAAGGGGACTTTATGACAAAAAAGAAGAAAATAGAGGTAAAAACCGTTGAAGATATTAAAAAACTTGAAAAAGAAGAACAGGCAAAGTGGGAAATCGCAGCAGAGCTTGGGCTTTTTGATAAAGTGACAAGTTCAGGGTGGAAGTCGCTTACATCCAGGGAAAGTGGCAGGATTGGAGGTATACTTGCAGCAAGGAATAAGAAAGAAAACAAGAAAACATGAGGGTGTTTGGAAATTAAATATTATACAAATTATATGGCTTTGGCAATTCCAAGATTTTACCACCCAGAATCCATATTGCAAACATGGATTTGCACGTATTGCGCCTGGGCGGATACGCAGTGGGTATATAACAGCCCCCAAACAACTGCTTTTTGTTAAAACATTTGGAACTGGCCAAAGTAATATTATTATCTGGCTTTAAACAATATATTGATAAACTTCTGGATGTGTAATATAATTGGAAAGAAATAACAGTGTCTTGATAAATGGGGGATAATATGACAGAATTGAATTTATATAATACTTTAACGAAAAAAGTAGAAATATTTAAACCAAATGAAGATGGTAAAGTCCAGATGTATACATGTGGGCCTACTGTTTACCATTTTGCGCATATAGGCAACCTGCGCAGCTATATTATGGAGGATGTGCTTGAGAAGTATCTCATGTATGCAGGATATAATGTAAAGAGGGTAATGAATATAACAGATGTAGGACATCTGACAAGTGATGCTGACAGTGGTGAAGATAAGATGCTTAAAGGTGCTAAGCGTGAACATAAGACAGTTATGGAGATTGCGGCATTTTACAGGGAAGCATTTTTTAGTGACTGTAGTAAATTAAATATTAAGACACCTGGCGTAGTTGAACCAGCTACTAATTGCATACCTGGTTTTATACATATGATTGAGGAACTTATAAAGAAAGATTATGCGTATTTGGCAGGCGGCAATGTGTATTTTGATACATCAAAGCTTAAGGAATATTATGTGCTCTCTAACCAGAATGAAGAGGAACTTAAGGTTGGTGTACGTGATGATGTAGAAGAGGATACCAATAAAAGGAATAAAACAGATTTTGTATTGTGGTTTACAAAGTCAAAGTTTGATGAACAGGAACTTAAGTGGGACAGCCCGTGGGGAATGGGATATCCAGGGTGGCATATTGAGTGTTCATGCATAAGTATTAAGCATCTTGGGGAATACCTGGATATCCACTGTGGTGGTGTTGATAATATTTTTCCGCACCATACAAATGAAATAGCACAGAGTGAAGCATACCTTGGGCATAAGTGGTGTAATTACTGGTTTCATGTCCAGCATCTTAATGACCAGACAGGTAAGATGAGTAAGTCAAAGGGAGAGTTCCTGACAGTAAGCCTTCTTGAGGAAAAAGGCTATAATCCTATGGTTTACAGGATGTTCTGCCTGCAGTCACATTACCGTAAACCATTGCTTTTTAGTTTTGATGTGCTTGATAATGTAAAGATAGCGTATGAGAAACTGGTAAACAGGATTGCTGCACTTGGAAGTGATGGAGTACCTGCTTCGCAGGATGGCATAGATAAGTTTAAGAAGCAGTTCAATGAAGCAATGGGAAATGACCTTAATACTTCACAAGCACTTACAGTGCTTTATGACGTACTTAAATCAGGCCTGGATGATGCAAGTAAAAGATTTCTAATAGAAGATTTTGACAAAGTTCTTTCTCTCAGGCTTCTTGATGGTAACGCTTCTATGGAACAGGAAGTGGATAGTGAACTTGAAGAAATGGCAGACAGGCTTATTGCAGAGAGGAATGAAGCAAGGAAGAATAAAGATTTTGCAAAAGCTGATGCTATAAGGGAAGAACTTGCACAAAAGGGGATTGAGATTAAGGATACACGTGAGGGGACAATTTGGAAACTGGTTAAGTAACATTGGATTATATAGATGGTTAAAGGCTGGAGACACTTGTAAAGGGTGTTTCTGGTCTTTTTTGCAGTGGGAAGATTTGTTTATTTGCACAAAAAGTTTTTATTTGGTAAAATGAAAAAGGTTTTCAAAACTGAAGGAGGGACTTTAATGAATTATTCAAATTCATACCATACAAAACAGCAACAGGCTATTTTGGAATATATGGAAAATAGTACAGACGGGTATGTAACAGTAAACCAGATTGCAAAACATTTAAAGGAACAAGGGAGGTCTGTTGGGACTACTACTATATACAGGCATCTGGATAAGTTCCAGAAAGAAGGTATTGTACAGAAAATTGTACTTGATGGTAACAGTGGTGCGTATTACCAGTATATTGCTGGTGAGTCTGGTAACAAAGACTGCCAGTTCCTGCTTAAATGTGAGAACTGTGGGGAAATTACTAATATGGGATGCAGCCATATGCAGGAATTATATATGCATGTACTTGAAGAACATAATTTTAATGTAAACCCACACCGTACAATGTTCTATGGTGTATGTGGAAAGTGTTTGTATAAAAAACAGGATTTATTTTAATAGAAATGAGGGAACTAATGGGTAAATTGAAATATGGAATGGGAGTGTTTATATTATCCTGGATTTTAATACTTGTACCAGGATGTACAACGGGACCTGCAGTTACAAAGGATAATGGAAAGTTAAATGTAGTTACTACTATTTTTCCATATTACGATTTTGTAAGGCAGGTTGCAGGGGATAAAGTGAATTTAAGGCTTGCAATTCCTGCTGGAATGGATACACATTCATTTGAACCTACAGCATCGGATATGGTAGCATTTAGTAATGCAGATATTGTAATTTATAATGGCGGGGAAATGGAAATATGGGTGGATGAAGTTCTTGAAGCATCATCAAATAATAATGTAAAAGCTGGAAAGATGATGGATTATATTGATGTTGTTACAGAAGAAGAGGTTAATAATGCTAATGAAAAGCATGGGCATAATGATGAGGAAGAAGAATATGATGAACATATCTGGACTTCCCCAGTTAATGCCTGTAAGATTATTTCCAAAATAGCAGATATTTTGTCTGGGGCAGATGTAGAAAATACCGGGTATTATAAAAAGAATGCAGACAAATATATTAAAATGATTAAAGAACTGGATAAGAAATTCAGGGAAGTTGTTAATTCATCAAAAAGAAATTATCTTTTATTTGCAGACAGGTTTCCGTTAAGGTATTTTGTAGATGAATATAAACTTGGTTATGGTGCAGCATTTGCAGGATGCAGTTCTGAAATTGAGCCAGGTGCAGATGTAATTGCATTTCTGGCTGATAAGGCAAGGGATGAGGATATACATGTTATATTAAAAATAGAACTTACAAGTTCTAAAGTAGCAGAGGCAATAGCAGAAACAGCAGGTGCAGAAGTTATGACATTTAATACATGCCATAATGTTACAAAGGAACAATTTGATAAAGGGGTAACTTATTATGATTTGATGAAAGGAAATTTAGATGTATTAAAGAAAGCATTATTATAACAGGGGTGTAAACGTGGATAAATATTTTAATACAGAGGGGGTATGCTATCCAGATATACATTATATGGTAAATCTGGACAGCAGGACCAGGCAGATAGAAAAAATGGTTGATAGTGGGAAATATTTTACTATTCACAGATATAACAGTCCATGGAATATTGCAGCAGATTTTAATATTGATATGAGTTTTTCACTAAATGATATAAAAGGAATGCTGGATGTTTATGAAAATAATTATAATACAGGAATGGACCTGGATACTGTGTCTGGACTGGTTTATAAATATATTTCTGGGTATCCATATCTTGTTTCATATATTTGCAAGTTAATTGATGAAAAAATATCATTTGGGGATTATTGGGATAAAGCCAGGTCATATTTGAAATATTTTTTTATAATCTGTTTATATCAGAACAATCTTTAAATAGTGTTATTTACCAGGCAGGGGAATCTGATAAAAACCAGTTTGTTAAAAATAATATTTTGGATATGGATATTTATCATGCTTCCCATGGTTATATGGTTAGTTTTAACTTTAATAAGAATAAAAAAACTGGTGTAAGGAAAATTATATGTGGTGATAAGATAATTATAGAGGCGGTTATATAGCTTTAGTACCTCCTGGCATGTATTTTATTATAAGTACCTGCCAGGGGGTATTATTGTTAATCCAGAAATATTCCATTTTCCCATAGTTGTATTATTGTAAAAATAAATAATTTTATTTATGGCTGTTTTAGAAGAGCCAGTGGTAATAATATTATAAATACAAAAAACTTCTATATATGGTGTGTATGGGCTGTTTGTGTATAACAGCCAGCCAGACAGACACATTCTGTTATAAGTTGGATTTGTAAATATGAAAGGATGGCAAATGGATGATAAAGAACTGCTTCTGCTTTTTGGCAATTCACTACAAGATGGAATAAGGAAACTTACAGATATTTATGAAGGACTCGTCTGGTCTGTTGTGAATGGAAAGCTTTCTGGCAAATTTAGCAGGGAAGATATTGAGGAATGTGTAAGTGATATATTTGGCTGTACCAGTGATGAGGATGCTGCCTGGCTGTGCAGTATAAACGGGGGAATACATAAGAACCAGATAATAAATGAAAGACTGGCATGGAATGTAATTGATAAAGCAGGGCTTGCTGATGAAGCTGAGTTAGAAAGACGCAGGCAGTTTAAAAGAAAATAGAAAGTTAAACATATAATACATATATGTACTATATGTGCAGCCTTTGCAGTATTCTTAATTATACTTAGTTTAAGTGATGTCTTTGACAGGGATGAGATACTATATTATAAATATAGGGCATATAAACGACAGCCTTACATCAAGGGAAGACTCACCTGTTTACAGGGATATTGTTATAAACCTGCAGCCATCAGAAGAAGGATATTTTGTTACAGTATAAGACAGGAGAGGGCTTAAAGAACCAGGATGTGGTAATTTCTTTTTTGAAGTATTTGATGGATATGAAGCATCAGTTACTACAAGTTTTTATATTAACCATGAACTGGAAGAAGATAAAGTATATCTTTTTGACAGAAGTATTACAGGCAGTAACCTTATATTTGAAATGGAATTTAAAAATGAAAAACTAATTATGAGATACTGCCGTGAAGGAGAAGATATAAATAACAGGGGTTATATGGAAATGGAATAATAATCCTGCTTAAAAAGGTTTATTACTTTATATGTTATAAAAAAAATATTTCCCATTTATCAAAATAATGTTAAAATTTATACTAATAATTATAGACGTAACTGCCAGACAGCGGTATACTTATAAAAAAATAAATACAGCAGCTGCTTAATGGAATGCAATGTCATTTAGTTAAACAAAACCTAATAAATAACTTGTGAAATATTTAGTTTTCAAACACCCATAACAAACTGACATAATACAATAACAAATAACAGAATTAAATTATTTAACTATTTTGTATAAATGAAAGGAGATTATTTATGAAAGTAGCAGATGGTTTCTGGTTAAGCAAGAAAGGTTACGATGTAAAATATGCATCACAGGCATACAAAGTTGAAACAACAGAGAACTCCATAAAGGTGCTTGCAACACCATATACTGTTAAAAACAGGGGTATGACACTTGGAGGCCCTAACCTTGAAATTACTTATACTTCTACTTCTGAAAATGTTATTAAAGTCCATATAGACCATTACAGGGGAGGGCTTGACAACATCCCACAGTTTGAACTAAATGAGGATACAGGATATGTTCCTGTTATCACAAGGACAGAAGATACAGTTGAAATGGTGACAGGTGACACAAAGCTTGTTATTAGAACTGGTGAGGAATGGGATGTTGCATATTATTATAAAGACAAATACCTTACAGGTGGTGCATGGAGGTCAACATCAATAATTACAGAAAGCCAGTTTACAGCAAATGCACGTATGAACATCCAGGCAGATGATGAGTTCTTTAATTATCCACAGGATGCCCATACAACATATTTAAGAGAACAGTTAAAGACTGATATAGGAGAGTGTATTTATGGTTTTGGTGAGAAGTTTACTCCTTTTGTAAAGAATGGACAGGTAGTAGAAACATGGAATAATGATGGTGGCACATGTTCAGACCAGAGCTATAAGAATATACCATTTTATATTTCATCAAAAAGTTATGGAATACTTGTAAACAGCTCAGATAAAGTTTCATTTGAAGTAAACTCAGATACAGTTTCAAAGGTTACATTTACAATTCCAGGAGAGCAGCTTGAATACTTTGTTATTGGTGGAAGAAATCTTGAGCATGTACTTGAAAATTACACAACACTGACAGGTAAACCAGCACTTCCACCTGCTTATTCATTTGGTTTATGGCTGTCAACATCATTTACAACAAGTTATGATGAAAAGACAGTAAACAGCTTTATTGACGGTATGGCAGAGAGAAAAATACCTCTCCAGGTATTCCACTTTGACTGCTTCTGGATGAAGGAATATGAGTGGTGTAACTTTGAGTGGGACAAGGATATGTTCCCAGACCCAGAAGGCATGCTTAAAAGGCTGCATGATAAAGGACTTGAAATATGTGTATGGATAAACTCATATATTGGCCAGCAGTCAAAGCTTTTTGATATTGGCAAAGAAAAGGGGTATTTTATTAAAAATCTTGATGGAAGTGTATTCCAGGCAGATTTATGGCAGCCAGGCATGGCAATCGTTGACTTTACAAACCCAGAAGCATGTAGCTGGTACAAAGGGCTTTTGAAGAACCTTTTTGATATGGGTGTCAATAATATTAAAACAGACTTTGGTGAGAGAATTCCTACAAAGTGCCAGTATTATAATGGCATGGACCCTATAAAGATGCATAACTATTACACATATCTTTACAATAAGGTAATATTTGAGGCACTTGAGGAATATTATGGCAAAGATAAAGCATGTCTTTTTGCGAGAAGTGCTACTGTCGGAGGACAAAAGTTCCCTGTACACTGGGGAGGTGACTGTTATGCAGATTATTCAGCTATGTCAGAGACACTTCATGGCGGGCTTTCACTCTGCTCATCAGGCTTTGGTTTCTTCTCACATGATATGGGTGGTTTTGAAGCAACAGCGCCAGCAGATATTTATAAAAGATGGTGTGCATTTGGATGCCTTTCAACGCACAGCCGTCTGCATGGTTCAACATCTTACAGGGTGCCTTGGGCATATGATGATGAGGCATGTGATGTACTGCGTCATTATGTAAACCTTAAAGGAAAGCTTATGCCATATCTCTGGGCACAGGCAAATAAGACACATATAACAGGTATACCTATGATGCGCTCAATGATAGTTGCATTTACAGATGAAACAGCATGCAAATATCTTGACCAGCAGTATATGCTTGGTGATAACCTCTGTATAGTACCAGTAATGAATGCAGCAGGTACAGCAGAATTCTATCTGCCAGACTGTGGCACATGGACAGATATACAGAGTGGGGAGACTTATGAAGGAGGCAGGTATTATACAAAGACATGTGACTATTTCCAGACACCTGTACTTGCACGTCCAAACAGTATTGTAATATATGGTAATTTTGACATGGATGTTGTATATGATTACCTTGAGGGTGCAGAAGTAGTGGTTTATGGGCTTGAGGATGGCAAGACAGCAGAAGCAGTGGTTTATGACAGTGAGTCTAATAAGATTACAGATATTAAGGCAGTAAGAAATGGAAAGGAAATCACTGTTTCATATGATGCTACAGATAAAAACTTTAAAGTAACAGCAGAAGGAAAGACAGTGGAAGCAAAAGCTGGTACAACAAGTGCCACAATAACACTTTAAGGTGTATAGCATGGGCGGCAGGATAAAAAAAATCCTTAAGAAAAAAAGGCAGCAGATAGTATATGCAATGACAGGAATTACATTAATTATTGTAATAATATCAACTGTATATACAGTAAGGCGGACATATATAGAAATTAATGAAGGCGGAGCGGTACCTGCAATGGCGGATGTACCTGCTTCGCCAAAGCCGCCAGAAGAGATTGTTATGAGTGCTGCCTTGGAAGCACAGGACAATAACAGTGAAGAGATAAAAGAAAAGGTTAAAGAGGAAGAAATATTTACATTCCTCCAGGGTCCAAAGTCATGGGAAGAGCGCAGGGACTGGTCCGGGGCATGGGGCAGGGCATTTTATGACGGAGGTTCATTTGGAGGATTTGGCTGCGGGCTGTGCTGTCTTGCTAATGTATATTCAACGGAAAGCAGATACCAGTGTACCCCTGTTGATATGTACAAATTTGCCAAAAGAAACACTGGATATGACGGGGGCGGGGCAATCGCATGGGACTATATGGATACTATACTGGATAAGCTTGGTTTTGACTGCAGCCTTAGGATTAAGCCACAGGATTACCAGGACTTCAAGGAGCAGGTATCAGCTGCATCATGTAGCATAGTGCTTATAAGCAGCAATGATTCTTCGTGTTACTGGCAAGATACTCCAGGGCATTATGTAACAATATTTTTATATGACAAGGAAACGGATACTGTGTTTCTTGCAGATTCTGGCAATCCAGACCATAACAGGCAGAAGGTAGAACTGCGTAAAATATATAAATCACTTAAGAAAGCAAGCGAATGGCAGTATTTAACTATAGGGGATTATGATAGTACAAAAGATACATGGAAACATAGGAAATCAGATGGAAACTGGGTGAAGCCAGAATACGTTAATTAAATATTTTAAAGACAAGATGCCAGCAGGTTTTTGTAAAGCTGGCATCTTTTTGCATATATATAAGTTTTTTTAATTTTGTGCAAATATCTGTTCTTCTTTTATAAGTGGAAACCTTACAAGAACATTACTGTCCAGGTTTTCATTATACATATTAATTGAAGTAATCTGATGGTTATTATATGTTGTATAATAATATATTCCTTTGTCTGCATTACAACATGATGTATAGATAGTGTATTCATACTTTCCATTGGAAGTTTCACAGCATCCCCGTGGCTGTAGTACAGAACCAAGAATATGGAAAAGCTGGCTTATACTTTCTGTTTCAGAGGTCCCAGAGAAAGAGTTCATCTTTGTAAAAGCTGCCCTGACAAAACGGGACTGTGAAGAAAGGTCACCAGGAAGCCCTATAGCACCCATTCCCTGGCAATAAGGCTGCAAATCAAGCTTGCTTGAGAAGTTATTGTTTGGTGTCCTTATAGATAGTCCCATATAATTATTAAGGCTGAAAATTTGTTCATTAAATGGAGGGTTATTGGTAAGTATACCTACAGGGTTATCATAAACTTTAATGCCATCCTGCATTGGCTCTACTGTTAAAGAGCCTTCACGGTTTGAAACCATCCAGTGGAGCTGTGATGCAGGCAGGCCATTGATTTCCATACTTACAATATTAGTTCTTGCAAGAAGTTGTTTAACTTGTTTTATTGTGCTGCACTGTGCAAGAATCCACGGGATAAATTCATATTGTGATATATTATACATATTATGTAATGCCTGTTTATATATGGCATTGCCTGTAAAGTTGAGTGCTGCCATGCAGAGCCCTTTTTCATTGACACCCTCATAATAAAGCGGATAGCCATCCACAACATATGCAATGCCCATTATTGCATAATGTCTGTTTATATTTCCAGCCATGCTGAAATTAAACGGGTAATTACGTGGGGTAATAGTAACTTCATCTACATAAGAGAATTCGTAATCCAATGTACGTCCAAAATAAAAATAGTTTGTCTGGTAAGTTGCTGCTGTGCACATAAAACTGCCTCCTGGAATTATATTAAATGGTTTTACTTATTTGTAAGAATATGATAAAATACAGTTATTAATGTATAATTATTATTTTTTATTATTCTAAATTTTTTATAAAGGAGGACACTGGATGGATATTTAATTTTTTATAACAGTATTTGAAACTTGGAGACATACGATGTTTTGAAATTAAAGGGGGATTTTACTAAATATAAAAGGGGGAAGTATAATGGAATTAGAAATTCTTAAAGATGAAGAGAAAAGAATGAACTTAATTATGTTTTTATTTGTGGCAGTTATACCAGTATGTGCATTTACATATGTTATGCTCTTTAACAGTGGTTCTTTTAAAAGAGATATTGTTGCACTTGTTATATCAGCAGGAAGCCTTTTAATAAAAGCATTTGAGAAAGTATTAGGAAAATACGCTAAATATTTTTATATTTCTGTTCTTCCTGTTCTTGGAGTAATAGTAATTGCAGCATCAGGTCCTGCTGTATATGGTGCAATGGCAGAAGCTTATTTCCTGGTATTATTTTTATGTATCCCATATTATGATATCTCTATGATAAAAGTATGTGCAATAGCAACAGTAGTGCCTAACCTGGCAGCACTGTTTATATTCCAGAAGGCTTATCTTGCAATGTATACTATGTCTATATGGGTATTTGTATGGATTGTATATGCACTTGCAGTTGTTGTAGCAGTATTTATTGTTACAAGGGCACGTTCCTTGTTCCAGATGGTAGAGACAAAAGAAAAGGAAGTAGAGACAATGCTTTCAGATGTACGTGGGGCTTTTGAGGGCTTACAGCAGTCTTCTGGCAAAATTTATGCTTCACTGCATGATTTTGAGGAGAGTTCTACAGATATTGCTGCATCTACACAGGAGATTTCTAATAGTGCAGACCTGCAGATTGAGCAGGTTGAAGGAAGCTTAGATATATTTAATGACCTTAATGACAAGATTTTAAGTTCTGAAGACCGTGTTGCACAGACTGTAGAAAATATGAAAAATCTCAAAGAGAAGAACGATGAAGGAATAGTTGCCATTGAAGAACTTTCAAAGAAATTTGCTGAAAATATCGAATCTACGAAGATGGCTTCCGAAGGTGTGGCATCACTGGCACAGAAGTCAAGTTCTATTGGTGAAATTATTGAAAGTATCAGCCAGATTGCACAGCAGACAAACCTGCTTGCTTTAAATGCAGCCATTGAAGCGGCAAGGGCAGGCGAAGCAGGAAAGGGTTTTGCAGTGGTAGCTGATGAGATAAATGCATTGTCCGGGGAGTCTTCTGCTGCAACACAGAAGATAGATGCTATTTTAAAAGATATTATAAACACTGTACAGGAAACAAATAAGGTTATTGATGATAATAACATTATTGTAAAAGAGTCAAAAGACAGATTAGATGATACTGTAAGAATTTTTGAAACTATGCTGGATTCTTCAGAAGAGGTAATTAATGTTACAGATTTACTTAAAGCAGAGCTTGTTAGTATTATAGACCTTAAAGACAGGCTGTTACAGGCAATGGAGAAGGTTGAAGATGTTTCACAGAAATCAGTGGAAAACACTTCAGAAATAAGTGCTGCAACAGAAGAACAGGCAACAGGTGTAGAAAATATCCTTAAATCTATGAAGAGTGTACAAGAAGGCATGGACAGGCTTTCAAGTGTACTTAGTATAGATAAA
>VSNJ01000134.1 GCA_009774235.1 Lachnospiraceae bacterium | reverse complement strand
ATATTAATTAAGTTACTAAACTATTATTACTTGTATAATTATTATACAAGGGAAAGGCTTGGATAAAGGATGCACCATATTTTAATTTGTGATGATGAAAGGGATATTGTTTCTGCGCTTGAGATATATTTAAAGTCGGACGGATATAAAACATACAAAGCGTACAATGGAAAGGAAGCAGTTGATATATTGTCCCATGAGGAAATTCATCTTGTATTGCTGGATATAATGATGCCAGGAATGGATGGAATTGAAACAATTTCAAAAATCAGGGAAATAAGTAATGTACCTGTAATTTTTCTTACTGCCAAGGGGGAGGATGCTGATAAGATATTAGGTCTTAATATTGGTGCTGATGATTATGTGACAAAACCATTTAACCCTGTTGAGCTCCAGGCAAGAGTGAAATCACAGCTTAGAAGGTACTTAAAGCTGGGAGGAGGCAATACGCATGATAAAGTGCTTGTAATGGGTGGCATTTCACTTAATGACAAGGCAAAAGAAGTTACCCTTGATGGTGAACTTGTACAGCTTACAAAAACAGAATATGATATATTGAAGTTCCTTATGCAGAACCCAGGAGAGGCATTTTCACCACAGAAAATATACCAGAAAGTATGGAAAGGTGAACCATTTGGCACAGAAAATACAGTAGCAGTGCATATAAGGCATTTAAGGGAAAAGATTGAATATGACCCTGCTAATCCTAGGTATCTTATTGCTGTATGGGGCAGAGGATATAAAATGGAAGATGGTGGCAGTAAATAACATTATCTGGTTGTAAAAGCTTATAACCAATATTTGGAAAATAATATATAATAAAAACAAAAGAAGTGGAGATTAATAAATGAAAAAAATAGTATCGAATTTTTTTAGGTATATTTTAATATTTTTAACAACAGTTGCTGGCTGTATATGCGTTATTTCTATAACAGGGATAGTATTGGCATCTTCTACAGGAATATATGATAACAGCCTGAAAGACTGTATAGATAACGGGCAGAAAAATTTGTCTGGATTGTATTCAAGGTATATTTTTGAAAATATGATGGAACAAGATGCGCCTGGCTGTATGGAGGATTCAAACCTACGGTATTTAATTGTAAAAGGTATAAATCCCAATGAAGATATAAACAGCAAAGCAAATATGGAAATAATTAATAATAAAGATAATATTGTTTATACAAATATGGATATTATTACAGAAGAAACAGATGAATTTTATTATAAGGATTATAAAATATATTATGAAGAAGAACCTGTTATAAACCAGCCAATTGGCATTATAAGAAGCCTTTTAGATGATGGAGGTCAGCATCCTGTATTTGATGGGTACGATTCATATAAAGAATATGTGTACAGGCTGTTTTACCAGAATGGAATATTTTATTTTGAAACAGATAATTATGCTTTTCCTGCAAAAGTTATTGAAATATCTGCTGCTGTATTAAATAATAAAGATTATAAATTACTTAAAAGGGAAGGATATATTTCAAGTACAAGGGATTATGTGACATATGATTTAGTAACTGGTAAGGATGGCAAGCTTTTTTACCGTTGCAGGTGGCTGTACAATTTAGTTTTAGACACTTCTAAATACCAGCAATGGCAGACTACGGTAATTAATGGAATTTCTTTTGTGCCAGAAATAATTAAAGAAGGAAAACCAAGCAAAGGAATAAAGATATTTAACTGGGAGTATGAAAAAAATGATTATTCATGCAAATTAGAAGATGCAGGCGCTTATGTAGAAAATTCTGGTGGCTATACAAGTCTTGATTATATTGATGTTGTTATATCATATGAATTAAAAAATAATACACATAATAATGTATATGCTATTTTAACGAATGTTGTTTCACCACTTGACAAGGAAAAAAATGATTTGTTTTTTTCACAAAAGAGATTTATTAAATTTCTGTTTGATATGCGTTATACAGTAATTATTATAGCTGTAATTTCTGCAATAGTATTTGTAGTGTTGCTTATATTCTGCTGCTATAGCAGGTATATATGTTCAGATAGTGATATTGTAAGAGGGAATTTATTACACCATATACCATATTTAATATATTTTTATATTGCAGCCGGGTTGTTTATTTTAGATATTTTTATGGGTATATCATTGCTGCCAGAACTTATCTGGTATGCTTCCGGGCTTAAATTCCTGCTGGTTATATGTATAATTTCAGTAATCTGGATTATGACATGCATTTTTATTTTTATAATATTATGTCTTGAAACCAGCTGCCGTGCAGGTGCAAAAATATTTTTTAAATATACAGTTTTAAATTATATCTACAGGATATGTAAAAGTATATGGGAGCCTTTAAAAGATATATGCCATAAAGCAGGTGAAAATATGTCATTGTTTATAAAAACATCTTTATTACTTATGATGGCAGACTTATTTATATTATCTGGATTTATATTAAGTGGAGAAGCAGGTGTATTTTTTGTTGCTGCAGCAATATGTGCAGCATTTGATTTCTTTGTATTAAAAATTGTATACCAGATGGAGGTTTTACAGGAGCATGCAAGAAAAATGGCAGAAGGAAACCTTGAAAGCCAGGCAGACATTTCAAAAATGTACTGGGAATTTAAAAAACATGGTGCTTATCTTAACCAGATAGGCGAAGGAATGGCATCAGCAGTAAATGAGAGGATAAAAAGTGAACGTTTTAAAACGGAACTTATTACAAATGTTTCACATGATATAAAAACACCTCTTACTTCAATTATTAATTATGTTGATTTATTAAAAAAGGAAGAGATAACACAGCCAAAGGCACAGGAATATATTGAGGTGCTGGAGCGCCAGTCAGCAAGGCTTAAAAAGCTTATTGAAGATTTAATGGAAGCATCAAAGGCATCAACTGGAAATATTGCTGTGGAACTGGAACTGTGTGATATAAATATACTGCTTACCCAGACTATTGGGGAGTTTGAAGAGAAATTAAACAGCAAGGAACTTAGCCTGGTAATAGACCAGTCTTTGGAAAATATATTTATTATGGCAGATAACAGGCATATATGGAGGATATTTGACAATCTTATGAATAATATCTGTAAGTATGGGCAGCCTGGCACAAGAGTTTATATTAACATTGAAGCAACAGAAAAAGAAGTTACAATTATATTCCGCAACACTTCTGGCTACCAGTTAAATATATCAAGTGATGAGCTGCTGGAAAGGTTTGTGCGTGGTGATTCATCACGCCATACAGAAGGAAGCGGGCTTGGGCTTTCAATAGCGCAAAACCTGGCAGAACTTATGGGAGGGAGTTTGAAACTGCATGTGGATGGTGATTTATTTAAGGTTATACTGGCATTTCCACGTGTGGAACAATAATATTATAAAAGCGGCGCAGATGCGCTGCTTTTTGGTATTCCGGGGATTATAGTTATATCATTTATGTATACTTTTACGCCGTTTATGTATATGAACTTGAAAAAGGTATATAAATCCTTCACAATTCACTGGATAGTTAGCCAGGAGGGGTAATAATGATACGGATTGCCATATGTGATGATAATGAGGATTTCAGGCAATATGAATATGGTCTGGTAAATGATATTATGTATAGTATAAATTGTGTATGTGAAACTGACTTCTTCCAGTCTGGTAATGAACTTCTTACAAAAGGGGAACAGGTTGCAGGTTATAATATAATTTTACTTGATATTAATATGCCTGGCATAGATGGAATAAAGACTGCAGAAAAAATAAGGGAATATACAGAGGAAGTATTTATTGTTTTTGTAACATCATTTATATCATATGCTTTGGAAGGGTATAAAGTTGGTGCTACAAGATATTTATTAAAAAGCAGTGAATCTTTGAAAAGGGAATTAAAAGAATGTCTGGAGACAATCACCAGGAAATTAAATTATTTTGAAAATATAAATTCTGTATTACGTGAACATTTAGCTTGTTCTAAACATACATTTGGATTTATTGAAGGTGAGCTAAAAGTCCCATTAGATAAAATTATTTATATTGAAAGTAACCTGCACAGGCTGTTTTTCCATATATTAGACAGACCAGAAAAGTATTCTGTATATGATAAACTTGATAATGTTGAAGAGAAACTTGCAGGATATGGTTTCTGCAGGGTTCATAAAAGTTATCTGGTAAATATGAAATATGTTGAGAGTATAACAAGATATTCTGCTGAATTATATAATGGGATTAAGATAAATGTTTCAAAGGCAAGATATAATAATGCAAGGGAACAGTTCATGCGCTGCCAGTAAACATGTGTAAAATATTATTTATAATGTATTATGAAAAATATAAGGACTTTTACATATCTGGCTGTAATAGTTTCCAATTATGTTATTATTTGTTCCAATTATGAAGTTTATGTTGAAAAAATTCCCCCGTAAGGTAAAATGTAATGTAATGAAGGAGGAGAGAGCTGTATAAAAGTAAAACAGATAAATAATTGATTTTAGTAAAAACAGGATAGTGCAGGTAAAACTGTGAGGAACCAGTATATATTAAAACAGGCAGGCATTGTAGATTGCAAATATCCATCTGGTTTGTCTTTTGCCATATTTTGATTTGCACTTTTTCTGGATTTTATTATCTGGTAGAGAGTCCAATAAATAACTAACTACTGGAATGTGGAGGGCCAAAAGATAATGAATAGGAACGGGCAGGATTATTTATTGGAGGACGGGAAAGACAGTAAGGACGGTATAAACATTGGAAAAAGCCGGTTTCTGGCATATATTTTACATGATATACGTATACCAGTTACAGGTATTGCAGGAATGGCTGATATTGCCCTTAGGGACATTGATGGTAAAGGAAAGACTGGGGACTGTCTTAACAGGATTAAGGATTCTTCTGAATATCTGCTTTCACTGGTAGATAATATCCTTGATATAATTAAGTATGGCGAAGGAAGATTTGAACGTGAAGATAAGCCATTTAACATAACAAAGTTTATTAGAAAATGTATTTGTATTTTTGATGAATTGTTATGTAACAGGCAGATTAAATTTGTAAGCAGTTATACGGGGTTGCCAGTAGTGAAAGTATGTGGTGATGAACTGCGCCTTAAACAGGTGTTAATTAACTTATTTTCAAACTCCCTTAAATATACACCTGATGGAGGTACAATTTATTTTAGTGCAGAAGAGGTACGGTATGATAATGAAAGTGTTACATATTGCTTTATAATTTCTGATACAGGCATAGGTATGTCAGAGGAATTTATAGAAGAGATATTTGAGCCTTTTTCAAGGGAAAAGTATAATGATGGTATAAAATATGAGGGTAACGGTCTTGGAATGGCAATTGTAAAGCAATTTACAGATATGCTTGGTGGTGAAATCAAAGTTAAAAGTGTGAAAGATTCAGGTACTACATTCCAGGTTACTATTACATTTGATATAGACAATTCTTGTACAGATAAAGCAAAAAACAGCACAGAAGTAGATTTTACTGGTAAAAATATACTTGTGGTAGATGATAGTGATATAAACGCTGAGATAATCTGTGATTTGTTAGAGCAGAGAGGTGCACACACATTTATGGAAACAGATGGGGAAAATGCCGTAAAAGCTTTTGAAAGGTCTGGGATAAATTTTTATAATGTTATTTTAATGGATGTAACCATGCCAGTAATGAATGGCATAGAAGCAACAAAAATTATACGTTCACTAGACAGACCTGATGCTTTGGATGTTCCAGTGTTTGCAATGACTGGCAATGTGTTTAAGGATGATATATTAAAATGCAGGGAAGCAGGTATGGATGAACAGCTTATAAAGCCTGTGGATTTGGTACTTTTAAGGCAGTTGTTGTCTAAGTATAATAAGTGCTGAAAGATGGCAGGTAAATCCAATTTTTTACTTGAAGTTTTCTTTTTTCTTGTTTATAATATATATATCCATAAAATGTAAACATGGAAGGGGGGATTTATATGAGTATTGCTATTTCATCATCAAACAGTTACGACTATAATAATTATAATGCATCTTTAAGAAAGAAAGTAACTGATGATCCAGCTGGTGCAGCTATTGCCGAAAAGCATCTGTCACAGATAAAGGGTTATGACCAGGGTTCAAGGAATGGTGAAGATGGGCAGAGTCTTATTAATGTAGCAGATGGTGCCCTTTCACAAATTTCAGACAGCCTGCAGCGTATGAGGGAGTTAAGCCTCCAGGCTTCTAACTCAGCTATTTATTCTGATTCAGACAGGCGGAGCATGCAGAAAGAGATTGACCAGTTAAAGCAGCATATTACAGATGTAGCTAAGAATACACAGTTTAATACAAAGAACCTTCTGGATGGAAGCATGGCTGATATGAACCTTGCACTCAATCCTCAGGGTGGCGGGCTGTCAATACATACGACAGACGCAACTTTGGAATCACTGGGTATTGCAGATTATAGTGTTACAGGAAAGTTTGATATTTCAAAACTTGATGATGCTATTAAAAAGGTTAATGACGCAAGGTCTTCACTTGGAGCACAGAGCAGTGCCCTTAGTTACAGTATAGGTGTAGGTAATCTTTCTTCTGAAAACCTTACTTCTTCTTATAGTAAGCTGGAAGATATGGATGTCCAGCAGTATGTAAGTGAGAAGAAGAAAGAGCAGGTTATGCAGCAGTATAATTACTTTGCACTTACACAGCAGAGGGTACAACAGGAAGATATGGTAACAAAGCTTTTAGGAGTATAATTTCTGGAAGTATGTATATACCAGATTCAGGATACCCGCCGTCTATATAGATGGCGGGCATTTTGTCTGCAGTCAAGCGGATATTCGCAATCCGCTTCGCTACTTGCCCAATAACAACCCAACCTCATAGCCGCTTTGCGGCAGTCTGGCAGGAGCTTGAACTCCTGTCAGACTAAGTAAGTCCTAAACCCGCCGCTTAAGAAGCGTGTATTTTAAAGGGCTTACTTAATGAGGTTAAACAGGGATGTTGCTATTTTTATTGTGCAATTTCAAGCATTTCAGCAAGCCTTTTTTCATATGTATGGTTTGCTCTTACTTCTTTGCACCCATTTTCAGCAATTTCTTTGCGTTCATCTTCATGTTTAAGGTAATATTCAACTTTATTATATAAATCTTCCCTATCTGAATAACTGGCAAAATCTTTCCCATCTGTAAAGTGAAGGCCAAAGTCGTTCTGGTAGTTGGTAAGAAGAAAACCGCCAGCACCCATTATATCTATTGCACGGAGAGGTATACCATTTTTAATACTGCGCAGTGTAATATTAAGGTTTATTTTGCTGTTCTGGAAGACAAGTGGCATTTCATGCATATAATGTATTGTGCCCATATTTTTTACATCTGGCAGGAATGGGGTTTCCTGCGGGGTATAGAGTTTAACTGGCATGGCTTTTCTGCCATCAGATGTAATTATATCTGGAAGCCGTTTGCTAAGCCCGTCTAATATTTCTGTTCTTTCAGTCTGTGTTATTTTTCTTAAAAGAAAATAGTTTGCATATGTATATGCAACTGTTTCCATGCCTCCTGTATTAGTTTCAAGCGGCATAGCCTTCTGCATGTTCTCTATAATGCAAGGAGATAAGGTTTCTTCTACAAATGAATATCCATATACAAGCATTTGCGAAGCCATTACCCCTTCAAGGTAGCCACGTGTATAATCGTCAAGTTTAACCATCCTGTCATATAGTGTATGTTTTTCTGTATACAGAGAACCTACAAATGATACATCTGCCTTTACAATTTCCCTTTGTGCAGCGGTTGCGGACATACTGGCAAGTCTCTTTTCATTAACTGCCATAGGCATATAATATACATTATCTGCGCCAAGTGCATTAAGGTCATATACCATCTGTGAATCAAATATAAATATCCTGTTGCATGGGTTAAATATTGTTTGTGAATATGTAAGTACAAGCGGGTTGTCATAGCACCATGATATATATATAATCTTTGTGTCATTACATGCATCTGAAATTACAGGAAAATAATTTGAAGTAAATACTAAATCAATGCCTTCACTCCGTATGTATTTTTTTAATCCAGATTTGTATTTTGGGCTGATACGGTAATTATCTGGTTCATTTTCATACTGGATAACAGTATGTCCAAGGTTTTCAAATGCTTCAGTTATATCTTCTACACCAAAGCTTTTCCAATGTGGAAATAATATTTTCATATTGTCTGGCCATGCCTTTCATTAAAGATTTTCAAATACATCTGCCTGTGCATCCATGCCTTTGTTTCTGAAAGCTTGTGCGAGGCGTTTATATACATATGCTGTATTAACACATGCGAACTGTGATATCCTGTATAGTGCATTTACAGAAACTTTATTTTCTATAAAGTATCCAAAAGCTTCCTCAAGAGCTTCTTCTGGCATGTCATATTCATAGCGTCTCAGGCAGAATTTAATCTGTGTATAATGCTTTATAAGAGCTTCTGTTGTACCACTGGCAGGTGAAGAGAATATATTGTATTCTCCAGAAGATTTTTCTGCATCACTTATCTGGAACAGTATAAATAGTATAACAAATGTTTCATCAGCCTGGTATTGCTTTATATATGTATATGCAATTTTCCGTGCATCATCAAAACACCCATTGTCTACAAGATAGCAGAGTGTCTTATCCCAGTCTTTATATTCTGTATTCTGGTTCATATGTCCTCCATTTAGAATTCACTATTGTATTCTTTTATAAATACCTGGCGTGCTTCGTTATAGCGTGCCATATTTAAGTATCCACAGTCATGCATTACCCATGGCGTCTTCTGGCAAGGTACGGCTATTTTATAACCAGCACGCCTGAATTCAAATGACTGGGATACATCATAAAAGTCCCATCCTTTAAATATATCACACCGCCATGGTACATCATACTGTGTCATTATTAAAAGCCCGTCTACCGCCATTACATATGAAATATCATCCTGCCAGTTTTGTATGTCAAAGAAGTCATCAGATGTATCAAGTGTACATCCCCTGAGGGCGCCAATACGCTCTTTAGTTTCCCACATAACTGCGCTTTTAGGAAGCTGTTTAGTACCTACCATTCCGAGCATGCCAGTTTCTGGATGGCGTGTAAATATATTTATTGTATCTTCCAGAAATAATTTATTTAATATAAATACATCCTGGTGCATATATACCTTATATTTAGCGTCACTTTCTTCCATGCCTGCCTGGTATCCCTCTGCCATGGAACCTGCCTCTTCTATACATAAAAGGTCAGTACTATATCCTTCTGGTACAACAAGCTGCTGTAAATATAATATTGCTTCGTTTAAGTATTCTGTATTATTATAACATATGATAAAGCAGATTTTATTTGGAACTGTTTTGCTGGCCATAAAATTATAACTCCTTTAAAAAAAATTTTAAGAAACTAATGCAAAAATAGTAAATATATGCTAAAATAAGTTTGTTATATTTATCGGTAGCAGAATACTGGTAAATATATTATTAACCAGCAGAATGCTATGGATAATAGGTATTGGTAGTATTATTAACCACATATGTTTTGCAATGTTACAGGCGGGAATTCCTGGCATGGCCGTACACTTGCCAGGCAGCCGGGCTTATGATAGTGCAGGCATATGTTTGTTATTGGTCCGTACGCCAGTAACACAAAAGCAGATGCGTCCATTTAACTGGACGCATTTTTTCTTTGCTCTTTTTTAAGGTTATAATTTATTCCAAGTCCCATGCCAATTAAAGCATAGAATATTGGTGATGTTGTTACACATGAATCATTTGTCAGTGCAAGTATCATGTAACCTATACAGCTGGCAAATATGGCAACGCCTATTTTAGGCATATATCCTTCATAACTGTGTTTCCAGTATAATTTTATACTGCTTATAAGATACCATATATAGAATACAAGGAGTGCAATAAGTGAAGGTACTCCAGTCTGTACTGCTGTCTGCAGGTACATACAGTGTGGCTTGGTAATAGTTTCATTTTCGTGTCCTGAATTATATAATCCAACCAGGTCGTGGTTTGGAAATGCAATTACAAATGTATCTGGACCTGAACCAAGCAGGAAATATTCTTTTAATAATGGTATTGTACGTGCCCATATATATCCACGCATATTTGCAAAATGGTAATGGTTCTCAAGAAACCTTATTGATTTCTCCTGTTCAGTAAGTTTAAATAATGACATGGAATTGCCAAGTACATAATATGATGTGTCATTTTCTTTCATAAGGTTTGAAAAATACCACTGTTTCCCTTCTATTGTAATCTCAAAGCCATTAAATCCATCAGTCCTTACAGGTGCAAATGTAAAAGGAAAGCGTTCATCTTGTATTACATAAGCTGTATTGTCTTCTGACAGTGCATAATTTACAATAGCACCACTTCCATCTGACAGTTCAAAAACATCAGCACCAGTTTCATCAAGGCTTGTCTTAAATATAAGTGAAGCATCATTATAATTTATAGTTACATTATCATCATTAGTAAGTATGCTTTTTAATGCATGGACTTCGTCAGCTGTTGAAAACATGGACTTCATACGTGTGAAAAGGATATTCTGGTTTGCCATGTTAATGCCAATAAAGCCTATTATAAATACTGCTATTGCAGCAGCAGTTATTTTCCAGTTTTTAATAAATACTTTGCGCATGCACAGAAGCATAATAAAAAGTGAAATAATTATTATAACTATGCCTGCACGTGACTGTGATGAGAAAAGTATAAGTACAAGTGAAGCAGCAAGGAAAGCGTAACCTATGCGGTGCCACAATTTTTTGGTGGTAAATACCAGTGCTATAAGCAATGGTACAATTAATGTAGCATAATATCCCACATAGTTAGGGTTATACAATGTAAGGTATGAACGTCCAAGTTCAAAGTTAAAAGCCAGCTTTTCATGTGGTGGTGGTGTAATAAGTTTCATACCAAGGTCTGAACGCAGGAAATCACATTTGAATACCTGGCTTAAACCAAGTGCAGCCATTACTGATATGCCAGCTATAAACCATCGTATAGTATGTTTTACTGTTGTTTCATCACGCAGTACATAAAAGCAGTAGTATGCAATAACAGCGTATCCCATAAGTATCCATACTGGTTCAAACTGTTCATATATACCATTAAATGAAAAATATGAATTTTTGGATGCAATGGCTGAGACCAGTGTTATAACCGCATATACTGCAAGTGGTATAAACTTTTTGTCCCAGACAAATTTTCTTTCTTCACCCCATACCATGTATATAATGGCAAGTACCATATATATTGAAACAATTATTAATGCTATTGTTTTGTAATGCAGGAAGAAATCAGCTGCTTGGGGGTTTCCCCTGTACCAGTCAAATGTTTCAAGATGTGTATAGTATTCGTATTTGTATGTAATCAATGGGATTACTGCTAATACTGCTATAATGGGCAATATTATTGAAATGGAAACCTTCTTTTCATTCTTTTTTAGATTTTTGTTTAAATTGGTATATACAGCCATGTTTAACCTCCTGTATAGTAAATTAGGTTTGTGCCTGTACATAAATATTATAC
>VSNJ01000133.1 GCA_009774235.1 Lachnospiraceae bacterium | reverse complement strand
CTATAGAACAGTGCCAGCAGGATTTAGCAACCCTTGTTTCATGGGGTAATCTTGATACAATGCAGGATACAAGAAAAGTAACAACACTGGAAGAATTTAAAAATAAAAAATTCAGATACCAGCTTTCAGCATATGCTATAGAAATTGAAAGAATGGTTATCCATCTTGAAAATATTTTTGTAGAAGGTGCTTCATTAGAGCCAAGCCTTTTGGAGCGTATCAGACATAATGTACACCGTCTTGGCAATATTTTAGAAGAACCAGAAGAAAAAATTTACAGCTGGTGGAAAGATTTAACTAGTGATTTTATCAGGCTTAATAAAAATTACCATGATTATATGAGGACACTTGACAGTGTAAAAGCAGAAGAAATAATGAAAACAAGGGAATTTCTTGTATTTAAAGACAGCTTAATTGAATATTTAAGGAATTTTGTAAAAAGCCTGCAGCAGAATGTAGATATAATAGGACATTATATAAAAAATACTCCAGAAGAAAATATTGTAAAAATAATAGAAAAAGTCCTGGCATATGAAATGTCAGTCCCAAGGATGGATACAGAAGCAGATGAAAAACTTATTAAAGAAAATCTTGAAGGGCAATGGCAAAGTATTGAAGAATGGTTTGTAAACAGAAATGGAAAAGAAGCAGAAGCAGGCAGGGTTTTTGATGTTACAAATGATGTTATACGTAAGATTACACGTTATGCAACAAGAATTAGTGAAATGATAAATGCAGGTGCAAACCGCAGGGAAGAATATTATAAGGTTGCCCAGATGTTTAATAATTGTAATAATATTAATGAGGCACACAGGCTTTCTTCTAATGTTTTTGGAATTGAAAGCTGCCTGCATTTAAAAGGTGAAATTGAAAGGGAAACGGAGAGCATTAACAGTGGTGTGTATGAAGAAAGGCCACATATAGTAGAAATTACTCCAAGAACCAGGACATACAGGGATAAAGCCCAGAGGACGGGGATTATCGACAGGACAAAGGAGAAAGAAGCAGCAAAGCATGCTGCTATTGAAAGAATTGAAATGGAACGTAAACTTTTAGACAGCTATATAAAAGATGACAGGCTGGATTTTGCAGGACTTCCAGTACTTGAGCCATCTGTCAGGGATACTTTTTTAACATGGCTCTCAAAAGCACTTGAAAGAAAGGACAGAAGTGCAAAGACAGAAGATGGAAGAAATTATTTTATTGAAGAACATGAAGGGCAGGCTTGTGTTGTAGAATGTACGGACGGGAAATTTACAATGCCTGCATATATAATATGTTTTAAATAAATTATAATTACAAAAGGACAGGATTAATGAACGCATTAGAAATATTGTTAAGTAAACGATGGATTGTAAAAAGCAGGGAAAAAGAATTGTATTACCAAGTAAAAGACCAGTTAGGGGAATACAGGAATTTCTTGAATGAAAAGCTTGGATACCATATTGTTATAACACCAAACCTTATTAAACTTGAAAAAGTACCAGCCCAGCCAGAAAACTGGATGGGCATATTAGAGTTTAAAGAAAAGACAGAATATATATTTTTATGCCTTGTGTTAATGTTCCTTGAAGATAAAGAGGCAGAGGAACAATTTGTGCTTTCGGATTTAACAGAATATGTACAAGGACAGTGGAGAGAAGATGAAATTGACTGGACTGTTTACCGTAACCGCAGGTGTTTTGTAAAGGTATTAAAGTTCTGTGTAAATTGTGGAATGTTAAAAGTAGATGATGGAAACGAAGAGAATTTTTCAAAGGATAATGAAGCAGAAGTGTTATATGAAAATACGGGAATATCCAGGTATTTTATGCGTAATTTTGCAATGGATATATCAGGCTTTACAAGTCCCTCGGATTTTGGGAATAAAGAGTGGATTGGGATGGATGAGGACAGAGGGATTATCCGCAGGCAGAGGGTTTACCGCAAACTGCTTATGGCTATGGGGGTTTATAAAACAGAAGATACAGAAGAAGATTTTCTTTATATAAAGAATTACAGGAATATAATACAGGGGGAACTTTCAGGACTGGCAGATTGTAACCTGCATATACATAAAAACAGTGCATTTCTTGTTTTAGGTGAAGACTGCCGTATGGGAAGATGTTTTCCAGAAGAAAATACATTGTCAGATATTACGCTGCTATGTGGCGGTATTATACGTGAAATGCTTGAAAGCGGGGAAATAAACTGTCCTGTAGATGAGAGGATAGTTATGCCTGTACAGAAGTTTATAAGGATTCTGGAAAATTGTAAAGAAAAATACCAGGAAGGTTTTCCTAAAAAATACAGGGAAATGACAATGAACGAATTTGTAACAATAGTAAAGCAGTATATGGAAGAAATGGAACTGGCAGGCACAAATGGTACAGATATCTATATCCAGCCAGCACTTGGTAAAATGAAAGGTGTCTATCCAGATAATTTTAAACTCCAGAAAGGGGCAAAGGATGAATAACAGCAGCTGGATTATTAACAAGGCAGGATTAATTGATTTCTGGTATTATGACCAGCAGGAATTTTCATTCCTGGATGGAAGGATGCTTCTGCGTGGTTCTAATGGTTCTGGAAAGTCTGTTACAATGCAGAGCTTTATACCACTCTTATTAGATGGGAATATGCGGCCTGAGCGTCTTGACCCGTTTGGCTCAAGGGCAAGGAAAATGGAGAACTACCTGCTTGAAGAAGATGACAGCAGGGAAGAGCGCACAGGATATCTTTATATGGAATTGAAACGCCAGGAGTCAGATACATATATAACAATTGGAATGGGGATGCGTGCAAGGAAGAATAAAAAGCTTGAAACATGGTATTTCTGTATTACAGATGGAAGAAGGATTGGTATAGATTTCTGGCTTTATAAAGATGTACAGAATAAAATTGCATATTCTAAAACAGAATTAAGAAACCGTATTGGTGATGGTGGCAGGGTGATGGATTCACAAAATGAATATGCAAGCTGTGTTAATTCATTAATATTTGGTTTTGAAACAATAGAAGAATATAAAGAAATGCTTGATTTATTAATACAACTGCGTACACCAAAGCTTTCTAAAGATTTCAAGCCTTCTGTAATTAATGATATTTTAAGCAAATCTTTGCAGACATTATCAGAAGATGACCTGCGCCCTATGTCTGAAGCTATTGAAAATATGGATACACTTAAAACTAATCTTGATAACATTTCTGAAAGTATAAAAGCAGCAAAACAGATTGAAAAAGTATATGACCAGTATAATAAAGCAGTCCTTTTAAACAGGGCGGAATCATACCTTAAAACTGTAAAAGAATTTAATACACAGCAAAAAGAATTAGAAGCCATTGAGGAAGGAATTACAAGAAATAAAGAAGAATTAGAAAAAGAAAAGGAACTGTATGATAATTTAAAACGGGAATATGTTATTTTAGAAAAAGAGAGGGATTCTTTAAGTAATAATGATGCTACAAGGTTAAAAGCAGAAGAAAACAAACTTGAAGGACAGGCAGCAGAATATGAAAAAGAAATAGAAAATTATGAGAAGCGTTCTGATAAAAAAAGGGAAGAATGCATTGAAAAAGAAAACCGTATTAAGACACAAAAAGATACAAATAATACAGCCTGGCAGGATTTAGATAATACACTTGTACAGATGGAAGAGACAGTAGAAGATATCCCGTTTGATGAAGCATTTTTCTTTATAGAAGAAATAAAATCAAAAAAGGAAAGCAGATGTGACTTTAATTACCATGCAAAAATGCTAAATAAATATATACAGAAAGTAGAGGAAGGTACAAGTATATTAAGACAGGAAGAAGAAGCTAAAAGACACTGTGATGAAGCACTTAGAGAGCTGGATTTAAAACAGGAAGAAAGGGATAAAGCAGAACGGGAATGGCACCAGTATGACAGGCAGCTTATAGAACAAAAAAGTGAAATAACAGAAGCGGTATATATATGGGAACGTGGCAATACAGAGCTTCATATGGAACCTTTAAGTTTACAGGAAATTGCAGGCTTTATTGATAATTACCAGTATGGCATGGATTATTCCAGGGTAAGTGAAATACTGCGCAGCCAGAAGAATAAAGCTTATGATATACTTTATACAGCAGAAAGAAAGCTTATACAGGAAAAAGAGCCATTAACTGTACAGCTTGCAGAAACAGAAGAAGAACTTAAGACATGGGAAAAAAGCAGGGAGCCTGAACCAGAGAGAAGCCAGGAAGTAGTTGATAACAGGAAGAAACTTGATGAAATGGGCATAAAATATATACCATTTTATAAGGCGGTGGATTTTGAGGAAAGCTTAAGCAGTGAAAAGGCGGATAAGCTTGAAGCGGCACTATACCATATGGGTATCCTGGATGCTTTAATTGTAGATGCAGATAACAGGAATAAGATACTTGGAATAGAAGGAAATATATGTGATAAATACCTTTTTAGTGATATAGAGCATGTTAAGCCTGGTATTATGGAAGTTATACAGGTATATAATGCAAAGGATGATATTATCCTTTACCAGCAGATATCAAATGTACTTTCAGGAATTGGCTATTATAGCAAAGATGTGCAGCCTTCAACATGGGCAGGGCTTGAAGGACATTACCGTATAGGGGTATTGGAAGGCACTACAGGCACAGGATATAAAGCTAAATATATTGGAGCAGCAGCAAAGGAGCGTTACCGTTCAGAGAGAATAGAAGAACTTAAAAAGCAAATTGACGTATTAGAAAAACAGATAAAACAGATTGAATGGGATATTCTTAAAAATAAGGAACAACAGAAAACTTTACAGGAAGAAATGGATAAATTCCCTGATGCGGAAGACCTTAAGATTGCAGCAAAAGACCTGTGGGACAGCAAGAGCCGTCTGGATACTGCAAAGGAAACAGCAGAGCAGTACAGGGAAAGACTTTTAAAAGAAGAAGGGAAATTAAAAGAGATACAGCTTAAAGTACAGGAAATTTGTGTGGGAGCCCATATGGCAAACCGTCTGGATGTTTTTGAAAGTGCTTTAAAAGGGCTTAAAGAGTACTATAATCTTTTAAGTGAAGCAGGAATAACATATAACAAGTACTGGTCAGGTGTTGGTATGCTTAAAACACTTGAGGACAGCCTTGAAGGACTTATAGAGGACAGGGATGAAATCCTTTATACATTAAACCAGTATAACCAGCGTAAGGCACGTACACTTGGGGAACTGGAGTCTGTAAGGCAGCAGCTTGGGCTTACAAATTATAATGAAATTAAAGAACGTCTTGATACATGTGTAAAACGTCTTGGTGAAATACCTGGTGAGCGTGACAGGACAGCGTCAGATATAGGTTTTCTTGAAAATTCTATTGAAAATGACAAGGAAAAGATGGGGAGAAAACAAGAACAGATTTCTAATACAGAACAGCTTAAAAATGTCGAAGAACAGATATTCCAGATGGAATACAGTCTTGGCTATGTAATGCCAGATATTTTCGGTAGAGAAACTAATAAACCAGAAGATGCAGAAATAAGGGCAAAGAATGTCTGTAATTTACTTGGAGGACAGGATATAAACAAGATACAGCTGGATTCAATTCATGGAAACCTGCAGACAGTTTTCCATGAGAAAAAGGGATTGCTGGCAGAATACCAGCTTTCTATATACAACCTTTTTGAGGAACAAAGAAAAGTTATTGGCAGGCAGGAGCTTATAGAGAAATATGGTATACCAGCTTTCAGGCCTGATATTAAGACAAAATACAGGGGTATGCCTGTTTCATTTAAAGAACTGGTTGTAAAATTAAATACTGATATGGAGGATTTGGAGAAAGTATTAAGTGCAAAGGACAGGGAACTTTTTGAAGATATACTTTCTAATACAATTAGTAAAAAAATCAGGGCAAAAATTTATGAGAGCAAACGCTGGGTAGAAAAGATGAACAGTCTTATGGAATCTATGCAGACTTCAAGCGGGTTAAAATTAAGCCTTAAATGGATTAGTAAGAAAACAGAAAAAGAAGGACAGCTTGATACAAAAGAACTTGTAAACTTACTGCAAAGTGATACAGAGATACTGCGCCAGGAAGATATTGATAAGATGTCATCACATTTCCGTTCCAAAATTATGGATGCAAGGAAATTGGCAAGTGATACAAATACAGCAATGTCTTTCCATATGATTATGAAAGATATACTTGATTACCGCCAGTGGTTTGAATTCCAGCTTTATTCACAAAAGACTGGTGAGAAGAAAAAAGAACTTACAGACAGGGTTTTCTTTACATTTAGCGGAGGTGAAAAAGCAATGTCAATGTATGTGCCGCTTTTTTCTGCTGTTGTTGCTAAATATGCAGGGGCAAATAAAGATGCACCACTTCTTATTTCACTTGATGAGGCGTTTGCGGGTGTTGATGAAATGAATATAAAAGATATGTTCAGGCTTATGGTGAGTTTAAACCTTAATTTTATGATAAATTCGCAAGTGCTATGGGGTGATTATGAAACTGTGCCAGGTCTTGCAATATACCAGCTTGTGCGTCCTGAAAATGCTAAATTTGTTACAGTAGTGCCTTATATATGGAATGGGAAGACAAGGGTACTGGATGTTTGAAAATTAAACCTCATTAAGTAAGCCCTTTAAAATACACGCTTCTTAAGTGGTGGGTTTGATTTACCAGGGCTTGCTTAGTCCGGCAGGAGTTCAAGCTCCTGCCAGACTGCCGCAAAGCGGCAATGAGGTTGATTTGTTATTGGGCAAGTAGCGAAGCGGATTGTGAATATCCGTTTGACTATTGTGGACAGGGTATAAAAATGGGACAATTACTTGAAGAATGTGTATGTTATTTTAAAAAGCGGGATGTATATAAAAAACTTTTTAGTGCTTTAAGGAAGAAATATGCAAGCCTTGGACATATGGGAGGGGTTATAAAACTTTCTGGATTATCAAGTGATGAAAAGTATGATTTAGAAGGCTTTTTTAAAAAAGATTTACATGCAGAAGAGGATGTAAAGATATCTTATGCATTTATGGAAAAATCTCTTAAAAATAGTAAGTTTGCGCCATTGTCATGGGAAGAGATTTTAACTGCTTATTTTAAAGAACAACTTATTATAAAAAATGACAAAAAGGAAAAAGAATTAAATAACAGGAATTGTTTTTTTGAAGAATGTGCTTTAAATTGTAATAATAAGATTGTTTTAAACTGGTTTTTACATGTTTTTAAAGAAAAGGGAAAAGGCAGCCAGATTATTTTTAAAATGTATAATGAAGACAAAAAAGAACTGGAATTGTTTTTAAATAAATTATTTTTGGCACTTGGGAAACTGCCTTGTTTTGAGAAAAAAATGTTGCTTCTTCCTGTATTTGCTGCAAAGACAACTGGAAATCCGCATTTTTTTGATTTAAGGACATCTGCCTGCAAACTTTTATTAAGTTTTATAGAATATTTGCTGGAAAATAAAAATTTTTGTGAATTTAATATAGGAGATACAGATGGACTATCTGGAATTGAATATACAGAAAATCTTTTATATAGTGTGGGTATTTTAAAAGATAATGTATCTAATACGTGCCTTGTGTATGGTTTGCATGGAGTTAAAAAGGATGGCAGTATACATAAAGGCATGGAAGGTGCTTTTATAGAAAGAGAACCTGTGCAGGTTACTTTAAAAACATTAAGTTCACTGGAGTGTTTATGTACTGGCAATAGCATGCAGGAAATAAAAGAAATATATGTTGTAGAAAACCCTGCTGTATTTTCTTATCTTACAGATACTTATCCAGATGGTGTATTTATCTGTGGCAATGGACAGTTTAAACTGGCTTTTTATATAACACTAGAATTATTAAAGGGGAAATATACTATTTTTTATGCTGGGGATTTTGATGCAGACGGGCTTATGATTGCACAGAAACTTAAAAACAGGTATCCTTCACAGGTTGTATTGTGGGAATATAATGAAGAGTATTATAAGAGATATTTGTCTGATGTACAGCTGGACAACAAAGCACTTGCTAAACTTGAAAAAGTGGTGGTTAAAGAATTACAGCCAGTTAAAAACAGCCTTCTTAAGTATAAAATGGCAGCTTACCAGGAAACAATGTTAGAAATCTATTTACCTTATAGTTCAAAATGATAGTTTAAAAAAGTTTGTGTATATGGTATAGAGGAAAAAGTAGTTTCTATATTATGCCAGATGTATGGGAACATGGGATATACATTACCATAGAGCAGAAATATTAAATATAAGACAAGGGTGTCAATAGCTTTGGCATCCTTTTTGTATGTGATGAAAAATATTATTATCTCTTTACATAGTTTTATCAGTGGCATGGTTGATAAAACTATTAATACTTTTATGGAAAAATTAAAAAAGAATGCAAGAACAAATAAAAAGTGCAACCATTTATTATAAAAACGTACATATAGTATATAACATTATATATAATGGGAAGTACTTTCTGGAAAGGAGATGGTTAATTATGGAGGATGATGAAATTGTAAATTTGTACTGGGAGCGGCAGGAATGTGCTATTGAGGAAACTAAGAAAAAATATGGCAGGAAACTGCTTTATGTGATTAGGAATATACTTTCATGCAGCCAGGATGTGGAAGAGTGTGAGAATGATACTTATTTGGGGGCATGGAATGCGATGCCTGATGCAAGGCCAGCTTCACTTCCGGCGTTTCTCTGCCGTATTGCTAAAAACCTGGCATTTAAAAAATATAGTTATCTGTCAGCAGATAAGAGGAACTGTGATGTGGAAATTGCATTTGATGAACTGGAAGGGGTTATTGGAGGACAGGCAGTTGAGCAAGAAATAATTGCAAAGCAGACAGCAGATGCAATAAATAAATTTTTGGAAAAGAAAAAACCACTTCACCGTAAAATTTTCGTCAGGAGATATTATTTTTATGAGCCAGCTAGAAGCATTGCAGCACATTCAGGGCTTAGCCAGAGTGCGGTTAAATCTATTTTATTCCGTTTAAGAAGGGACTTAAAAAAATATCTGGAAAAGGAGGGACTGTTATGAAAAATAAATATGAAAAATTATATAGTATTATGGAACTTTTAAAAGATGAATTTATTGAAGAAGCATTTGAAGAAGAAAAAGTAAAAACAGTTACACTATGGAAATTTGCTGTTGCTGCGTGTATCTGTATTTTAGCCTGCAGCAGCTGGTTTAGCCTGAAATATATATATCCAGGCAATACAACAGAAATTAAACACCAGGAGGAAGCAGATGATGGCAATTATAAGGTAAGTACTAATATAGACCGTCTTCCAGAAATTAAGTATGAAAAAAGTACAGAAAACCTTGAAAAAATTAACTGCAGCTTCCAGACAGATGACAGAGGAGCGGGAGGAAACTATGGTACATTTATTATAAAATCAATAAAGGATAAGACATCCAAAAATCCTACCAGAAATAATACAGAAGGAATTACAGAACTGCCTGTATTTAAAAATGAACCTGGACTTTGGAGTGATACTATCAGGATGAAAGATTTTAATAAGAGTACGAATGGTGTATATTTTGCCCATTTATCTTATGAAACACAAAAAGATTATCCATATGATGGTTCTTCCCCTAATATATGGAATATTTGTTTCCAGTCAGATAAGTCAGAGGATATAACTACACAGCTGCTCCAATATACATTTTACCGGAGTTTTTATACTGGCAGTAAAAGATTAGGAGAAGGGAAAGAGGGATGGTATAAAGTAATGGTACCACCATCTGGCACAGGTAAAATATATCCTCTTATTTCACAGGAACAGGCAGAACAAAAACTTAGGAAAGGTGAATTTTTTACAGTTAACCCTTATGATAAGGATGTGGCAGAGACAGCACAGGTGTTATCTGTTGAGCTGGAATACCGTACAGATGAATACCAGGTTTATATACAGCCTTTTTATAAATTTATAATTACAGATGACAGCTGGGATATATCAGAGGTTATGAGATGTGAAAACTGGGAAGACTATATGTCTGTTAGCGAAGTGTATGTCCCAGCAGTACAAGACCAGTACCTTGATATAATAGAAAGTGCAGAACTTAGGGTAAACTAAGAATTGTATTTTGTAATTATATAGCGTATAATAGGGGAAATATTTAAAAAAGCGGAGGAAACAGGATATGGCGTCATGGATGGTTCATTTGCGGATAACGGACTTGCTGCTTGATGTATTTGATAATTTAGAAGAAACAGAATTTGTTGTTGGGAATATTGCACCTGACAGTGGTATTCCAAGTGAAGACTGGAGTTATTATACCCCGCCATCCAGGATATCACATTTCAAGGGTGATGATAAACATATCCATATTGAACAATATATTGAAAAGTATTTTACAAAAGAACTCCAGAAAAGTTATAATACTAAGCAATATTCATTTTATCTAGGATATCTTACCCATCTTATGACAGATATTTTATGGCAGGAACAGATTGCAGATGCCTGTATGGAAAAACATAAAGAAGAGGTATTGGAAGACAGGCATAAATTTGTCTGGAAGATGAAAGGGGACTGGTATGATTTAGATTTCCTTTATTTATCTGAAAATCCAGAATTCAGGGCATTTGAAATTTATAAAAATGCAAAAGATTTTAAAAATACATATATGGATATTTTTCCAGAGGATGCTTTTGATGGCCGCAGAGAATATATAACAGGTTTTTATAGTGAAAAAAGGGATAATTTAAACAGGGATTATCCATTTCTGGATAAAGAACATATGGACAAGTTTGTTATGGAAACAACAGATTCAGTGTATAACTGGATAAGCAAAAAATTATCTCTCTAGGCCATGTCTGAAAATTAAAAAATGCACAAATTTATTGGCTCTGTCAATTTCAAAGTTTTACCAACAGCAGCCCGCTTGCGCTTGAATGGGATACGCAGTGGTACATAAAGCCCCAAAATACGGGGCTTAAGCACCAGCGCCCCCATACAGCTGCCTTTTGGTAAAACATTTGGAATTTGCCAGAGTAATATAGTCTTTGTGCAATTTGATGGTTTAAAAGCAATTTTCAGACACGCTCTAGTAAAAATTTATATACCATATGGGAATGGCTCCTGCCTCTATAGGTGGTTAGTAACTTGTTAATAATAGTGATAGGGCTGGTTTTTTAATATGCATCCATCGGATATGAGGTGTCTGGAGCAGACGTTGATACAAGGCCACAAGCAAATACAAGTAAACAAAGGGACTTCTTCAATACTTAAAAGGCTATAGCAGTAATGTCTATAGTCTTTTTTCATATAGTAATTATCATATGAAATGAAATCATATTCTACAAAGCAGAGAAAATATCTAACTTACAATATTCTACAATCTAAATTTCCAATAATTAATGGGCAAAAAATCTTTAAACCAGTGTACAAACATAATCATTATCATTTATTGCACTACTCCACAATTTACTACCAAAAGACAGAAACTAGCTAAACATGACCACCCTATAAGGCAAGGTTAGCCAAAACAAGGGATATGTGGGATTAAATAAATATAATATTACAACAAAGTACATTTAATATTAACACAGATAGTAATATAAAAAGAGAGAATTTAAATAGTAATTTTTAAATGGAAAATATACCAATTATGTGT
>VSNJ01000132.1 GCA_009774235.1 Lachnospiraceae bacterium | reverse complement strand
ACCGCCTTTCTGGTTGGTTAAAGCGATTACTTTGCAATTTGACATAGGGTGCGTCCTCCTTTCGCATAGATTTAGCCACTTTGTCAAGGTGGCTATGTAAAGGATTCATGGCAATAAAAAAAGCCGACTGGCTGTTTTTAACTACACCAATCGGCTATGTAAAAGTCTATTCTGTTTTTATCTGCTCTTATATGATAAGGCTTTCCTTATTCTCTCTGTATCCCATTTTTCTGGGAACAATACCGCCATAATATGAAACGCATCCATCAGTCCTGCAATATACGCATGAGTGCCGTACTCAAAATCCTGCTTTTCCCTGCAATCTATAAGACGTTGGCAAACTTCCCTTTGTTCCTCCGTCAAATCAAGCTGGTTAAAGGCATCCTCCGCATATCCCTCATCCTTACTGTCTTTTTGATAACTGGCGTCAGCCTGTAACAGTTTCAATACGGATTCGTCTTTTAATTTTTCTACTGCTATCTTCACCAGTTCTTTAAATTCCTTATCGCACATCACTTCCCCCTGCCAGTTCTACTCTTAATTTTTTTATAGGTGCATGGATAACCTTAAAAATAAGTTCGTCAACGCAGTCCGTATATCTGCCCTGCTGTATGAGCTGATTTTTCAGTTCCACAAGGCTATGCAGCAAAATACTTCGTTCCCCACTATCCACATACAAATGATTTTTCTTTTCTCTCATAATCAACACCAACCTTTTTTGATTTCATTATATAGACGAATGGCAGAATGTTCAAAGATGCAAATGAGCGAAAAAAATAAGCGTACCACTATTTCTAATGATACGCTCACGGTTTTAAATAACCTCAAAGTGTTTCAAAGCATCCTTTATCGCTTCCGCTTTCTCCGCCGTCGGATGCTTCCTCGGCTGTTTCAATTCTTCTACCGCATTAGGGGCATCATACATCGGCAATCCTAATTCCCTTTTTACCTCTGCGATATATGCGGTATGTACTTTGAAGCCATACTTCGCTTCTATGTACTCCTTAATCATCTTGTATGTAACTCGCTCTTTCGGCTTGTATGCTGCGGCTCTCTTGGCGATATTATCAAGCGGCACTTTGCCCTCACCCTCGCCAAACTCGACTTTTACGTTGATTACGCTGTCAGGTTTTTTGTGGGAAAGCATTACAACCGTCTCCACATGTGCTGTATGTGCAAACATATCTACACACACCATTCTCTCCACCTTGTACCCATATTCCTGCATTACAGCAAGGTCTCTTGCCAGGCTTGCTGGTTTACAAGATATATATACAATCCTGTCTACACCAAACCCAATTATCTTTTTCAAAGCTTTAGGGTTAATTCCTTCCCTTGGAGGATCAAGTATTATAAAACCAGGTTTTTCATCAACAATATCCAGCACTTCCAGTACATCACCTGCTATAAACTCACAATTACTAAGCCCATTAAACTCTGCATTCTGGCGTGCTGCCAAAACTGCTTCTTCTACAATTTCCACTCCTATTACCTTTTTAGCAACAGGAGCTATAATCTGTGCTATTGTACCAGTCCCACTGTATAAGTCAAAAACCACCTTATCCTTAAACCCATTATTCCATTTATTACATATATCATCCAATTCCCTGCTTTTTTCATTTAATGTAATATCTGCCAGTTTACAATCTATACCACTTTCTTGTATACTATTTATAGCATTTCCAAGAATATAATTCCTTGCGCAATTATATAAAACCTCTGCTCCTTTTGTATTTGTCTGGAAAAAAGAAAATACAGAAACCTTAAATTTGAGTCCCAGTATTTCCTCAAGAATCCAGTCTTTCCCAAAAACAGTATATATCCCTTCGCTTTTTACAACATCTCCCAGCCCGTCATTAATAATATGCAGAAAACCAGTAATCTTTCCATCAAGGTCCAGCTCCTGTAGTTTAATGCCAAGCTCCTCAAGCACAGACCATTCTATAACATCTGCCAATGCAGATGTTGTTACAAGGGCAACAAGGATTTCCCCTGTAGATGCTGCACGGCGCACAAGCAAATGGCGCAAAATACCAATATGTGTATTTTTATTATAATGTGGAACATGCCTTTCAGCAAAAAATCCCTTTACACAATCAAGAATTTTTGAATAATCATTATTTACAATTTTACACCCTGATGCATTAATTACATCATGTATACTTCCTTTTTTATGAAGACCAAGGGAAAGCGGTCCTCCTTTATATTCATCCCCAAATGAAAATTCCATTTTATTTCTGTATTCCCATATACAAGGACTTGGAAAAATTCCATCAAAAATATAAGACCCTTCTTCTACAACATTATTAACCAATTTTAAAACCTGCTTTTTCTTTAGTTCAAGCTGTGTTTTATATGGCAAAGTCTGGTAACTGCATCCTCCGCAAATTCCATACTGTATACACGCTGGTTCTTCGGTTTCATCTGGTGATTTTTTAATAATTCTGGTTAAACGTCCCTGGCATTTATCCTGGCGTGCTTTTTTAACAATATATTCTATTTCCTGTCCAGGCAATGCCCCTTTCACTTTAACAAAATATTTTTTTTCAATTCCATTTATATCAGTTTCTTTTGTTAATACAACTGCCTTATCTGGAAAATCAACATATTCCACAATGCCACTATATATTTGTCCCTTTTTCATATGTTCCTCCATATAAATTTTACTAATACCACATGGACTTAAAAACTAACAAATATCCAAATATTCAATATTCTATGTTATAAATTTTAATATATATAACCTATACTTATACAAGCACTTAACCACCTTTTTTATGTTTTTATTAAGAAATAGTAACAATATTGCCAAGTACAACCAGTTTATTAGCAAATTCACTTATACTTGCAAGTGCATTTCCCACTTCTGGTTCATTAAGGTTTCCCTCAATATCAACAAAAAACCTATATTCCCAATTTCTGTTTTCTATTGGTCTTGATTCAATTTTAGTAAGGTTCAGCCCATTATAATAAAAATTCGAAAGCATATTATAAAGTGCCCCTGCCTGGTGTTTTATCTCAAATGAAAGGCTTATTTTACTGGCACTTGATAAAAATATTTTCTGGTTAGAAATTATTATAAAACGTGTATAATTTTTACTTTCATAATTTATCTTTTCCTTAATTATATCAAGACCAAATATATCTGCTGCCCTGCTGCTTGCTATTGCTGCCTGGTACCTGTTTCCATCTTCGGCAACCTTTTTAGCTGCAGCTGATGTACTAGAATAAGTTTTAGTTAAAATCCCTGGATGTTCTTCTAAAAACTTTGCACACTGCATAAGCCCCTGTGGATGCGAATATACCATTTTAATATCTTCAATACTTGTACCTGGCAGTCCCATAAGAGCCTGTTCAACTTTAACAACATGCTCTGCAACTATTGTCACATCATAGTCAAGAAGCAGGTCATAGATATCTGTAATCCCTCCTGTAGATGTATTTTCAATAGGCAGTACACCGAATTTAGCCTCACCACCAGCAACAGTTTCCATTACATCTTTAAATGTGCTCTTATTTATTGCTGTTATATTCTTGCCAAACACTTCTTCCATTGCTTGTTCTGTATAAGCACCATGCTCACCAAAACAAACAATTCTTGTATCAGAATCAACATCAAAAGAATTTACCTGGCGGAAAACCTGCTTTAAATCATTTTCAGTACCAAGTACATTATACTGGTATTTACGGCTGATAGACATAATCTGCCTGAATAAATCTTCTATACCAGTCTTATTAAACTCATTATCTGTCATTTCCCTTAAAGCCTTTATTTTTTCATCTTCACGCACAGGGTCAAATACCTTTTTCCCTGTACTTCTTTTATATGCTGCAACATCTGCTGCAACAGTCATCCTTTTTTCAAATAATTCTGCAATCTGCCTGTCTATTTTGTCTATCTTTTCCCTGCTTTCTTTTAAATCAACAACCATTTTACCACCATTCCTGTTTTATCTAATATTTTTACACCTAGTGTCTTGTCTTATTGATAATTAGGCAAAACCACTTGTCTATTTGCACATCTGCTGTGTTGGATTTTCTAGCCGTAGCCACCGCTACGCCGCCGGAAATCCGTCTTGCAGATGAACAAATATCCTGCGTGGTTTTATCAAATATCAATGAGACAAGACGCCAGGGCATGGCTTTAGCATAAGCCATGCCCTGCTACCTGCTGCGGGTATCTGGCTTATTTATGGCCCAATGTTATTTACTTATTACCTGTACAGCTTTCCATAAAAAAATTGTTCCTGGAATGAAATATCACCTAAGATTATTTCATCCGGGATATCTTTCCCGTCAAGTGACACAATCCATTTATCTTCCACATCATTAAAGCGGTGGAATACTGCCACAACCTTTCCTTCAAACCTGTCTAACGGCTTGTCCGTCCCAAATATATAAACATCCTGTTCTGCCCCGTCCCCAGCCAGGATGCCATCTACATACCCATAATTTAATGGATAGGCCATTTCTTTATGCCTTGGATGGAACGAACCCAGTGGACGGTCCACATTCCCTTTAACTATACTGCCAATAATACTGCTGTAATCCGGCTTATATGTATCAAAAGCACAGAAAAAATAATCCATAGTATTTACAAAATCCCCTCTGTCATACAATTCCTTTATTTCATCTGTCTTCATCCATCGGAAGTCTGCTACTTCAGCAGTAGTTGCATTATCAAGTGAAACTTCCCCGTCATAATTAAAAAGCCACACATCCATTATATTATTAAACCTGGTTCCATCAATTTCCCCACATATCTTACTAAATAACAGCTCTCCCTGCCCTGGCAGAAGGGTAATACCCACTTCCTCTTTAGTTTCACGTATTGCACCTTCAATGCTGTTCTCACCTTTTATAACAGAACCTCCTGTACATTCCCATTTTAATGGAAATATGGTACAGTCTGCTGCCCTTTGGGATATCAGGTATTCACCTTTGCTGTTTCTTATCCATACATGGACTACCAGATGGTAATAACCATCTGGCAGTTCTTCCCCACGTATATGTTCTTTTCCTGTATTTTCCCTGTACTTTGTATATAAATCCCATTTTTCAACTTCCAAATCCAGCCTCCATATTCCAGGGAATGCCTGGCAATCCATTTTCACAGCCTGCATTCCATCTTTGTAGCATATCTGTGCCAAATCCAGCCAGACACTGCCCATCCATCCCCTCTTCCCCCTATACAGATAAATCCTTATGCATCTTTAAGAAATGCCATATAACATTTCTTAGTTTCATATATATCCGCTTTGCTTGTAATTTCCCAAGGTGCATGCATATTTAAAACTGCCACTCCACAGTCAATTACTTCCATTCCATATAGTGATAATATATATGCAATAGTACCACCGCCGCCAACATCTACTTTGCCAAGTTCTGCCATCTGGTAATTAACTTTATTATCATCCATAATTTTACGGAGTACGGCAAGATATTCAGCATTAGCATCATTAGAACCAGACTTTCCACGGCTTCCTGTAAACTTACTGAACACAACACCCTTTCCGCAATATGATGAATTTTTCTTCTCAAATGCATCTGCAAACAAAGGGTCATATGCTGCATTTACATCAGAAGAAAGCATCCTGCTGTTTTTAAGGCAGCGCCTTAATTTTAAACCAGAATATCCATTTTCAAGTTCTATAAGTTCTGAAAGGGTATTTTCAAAGAAACGTGACTGCATGCCTGTAGCCCCGACACTTCCAATCTCTTCCTTGTCCACAAGCAGGCAGCAGGATGTCTTGTCCACGTCTTCCATTTCAAGCATTGCTGCAAGTGATGTATAAGCACATACCCTGTCATCCTGGCCATATGAAATAATCATGCTTTTGTCAATTCCAAGCTCACGTGCACCGCCTGCTGGTACAATTTCAAGTTCAGCAGACATAAAATCTTCTTCTTCTATTTTATAAGTATCCTTAAGTATTGCCATTACATTTCTCTTAACAGTATCTTTTTCATTATCATTAACTGGCATGCTTCCGATTAACAAATCAAGCTTTTCACCTTCTATAACCTTTGCTGCCTTCTTCTCCATCTGCTCACCCGCAAGATGTACAAGCAGGTCTGTTATACAGAATACAGGGTCGTCCTCTTTTTCACCTATGCATACTTCTTCCTTTTCACCATTTTTCTTAACTATCACTCCATGTATAGCAAGTGGTATAGTTACCCACTGGTATTTTTTAATTCCTCCATAGTAATGTGTATCAAAATACGCCAGTTCACTTTCTTCATACAAAGGATTTTGTTTTATATCAATACGTGGTGAATCAATATGTGCACCAAGAATATTTAAGCCTTCTTCTAAAGGTTTCTTTCCAATATTAAATAAAACAACTGATTTATCCATACAAACAGCATAAATCTTATCACCTGTTTTAAGAGGTTTGCCAGCTGCTATTGCATCTTCTATAGATATATATCCCTTTCCTTTTGCAAGCTTTACAATTTCCTTAGTGCACTCCCTTTCTGTCTTACATAAAGACAGGAAACCACGGTAATCTTTACAAAGTTTTTCAAGGTCTTTTAAATCTTTTTCCTTATAATCTTTCCACGCATTTTTTCTTTCCATAATGTCCTCCAATTCCAATAAATATAATTACAAATATTATATTATTCCAGCCAGGCAGGTATCTTCCTGGCTTTCCAAATTAATACAATTATACACCTGCCGCCGCCTTATGTCTAATATTTATTTCCGGACAGGCATTAGAATGTACAAGCCTGCCTGCGTCATACAGGCACACAACAGGATATACTTTAAACCTGTTTGCTTACAGCCCGTAACAAAATATAACAGCTGCAAGTGCTGCTGCAATTAATGCCTGCCTGGCTTTTACAAATATATACTTTTTAGTTGAAAGGTCTGTACCAATAAGCACACTTGATGTCTGTGCAACACTTGACAATCCTCCAAATGCACAAAAAGCACTTATAACTATACATTTAATATATAATGGCATCTGTACACCTGCTATTATCTCTCCGCCTGTCGTAATTTCAAGTATCCCTGCACCTGCTATTTTAAATATATCACTTACTGCTGCCATACTCTGCAAAAGTTCTGCCAGAATTGAAAAAAGTATTATATAACCACCAACTTTTACAAGAGTAACTGCTGAACTTAATATACTGTCATCAAGTGCTTCCATCATGGAATAATTCTTTTTCTGCAGATATTTGTCTTTATTACCAGAAATTCCACTGGCAGGATGGTAAAATAATGGAAATGCATTAATAAATGCAGATAAATAAACTACTGCCAGCATAAGTACAGGCTGGCCAAGGTCCAGGCATTTTACACCAATATATTCAAATAAAAACATCGGGCTTGCATTATTGCTTTTACAAATATATACTTTTTAGTTGAAAGGTCTGTACCAATAAGCACACTTGATGTCTGTGCAACACTTGACAATCCTCCAAATGCACAAAAAGCACTTATAACTATACATTTAATATATAATGGCATCTGTACACCTGCTATTATCTCTCCGCCTGTCGTAATTTCAAGTATCCCTGCACCTGCTATTTTAAATATATCACTTACTGCTGCCATACTCTGCAAAAGTTCTGCCAGAATTGAAAAAAGTATTATATAACCACCAACTTTTACAAGAGTAACTGCTGAACTTAATATACTGTCATCAAGTGCTTCCATCATGGAATAATTCTTTTTCTGCAGATATTTGTCTTTATTACCAGAAATTCCACTGGCAGGATGGTAAAATAATGGAAATGCATTAATAAATGCAGATAAATAAACTACTGCCAGCATAAGTACAGGCTGGCCAAGGTCCAGGCATTTTACACCAATATATTCAAATAAAAACATCGGGCTTGCATTATTGCAGAACCCAAGTACATATTGTGCTTCTTTTCTTGAAAATGCGCCCATTTTATATAAATCCGCAACAGTTTTAGCACCCAGAGGGTAACCTGATAACATGCCAATAACCGCAGGATAACATCCATCTTTTGAAAGTTTAAAAACTTTATGGAGCAAAGGATAAAACATATTGCTTATATAACTTGTAACATTTAACCTGACAAGCATTGTAGAAATAATCATAAAAGGGCATAAAGAAGGAATTATTACATTAAACCAAAGCAGAAGCCCGCTCTCTGCCCCTTTACTTGTAATATCAGGAAATATTACAAAAAGCAGCACAAGTAAAGCAAGGCATACAATAAAGAATTTACGCCTCATATATCTCCTTAAATAAATATAATATAGCCTTACTTTATGCTATGACAGGTTTTAATACATTATTCATTATAACACTTACCAGAACTTTTTCTTTCTGAAATAAAAAAGGCTGGCAGCAACTATTAATATACTTGCTGCTATAACAACAGGATATGCATACTGGTACTCTATTTCTGGCATATATTTAAAATTCATGCCATACCAGCCTGCTATTAAAGTCAGAGGCAGAAATATTGTAGTTACTATAGTAAGGACTTTCATAACATCATTCTGTCTTATTTCTATTTCTGACTGGTACACATCCTGTACCTGCATTGCATATTCCCTTAAAAGCTGTGTTTCATCTGCGAGCCTCTCCATTTTAGAAGCATACATATTAAATATTTTCACATCATTTTCACTAAAAAAACCATTTTCATTAGCAGCCATTTCATCTCCTATAACCTTAAGCTGTATATAATAATGGTAAAATTTTGCTATAACTTTCTTTAAATATAACATCCTGTAACTGAATTTCTCTGCACGTCCTGCCAGAACATCCTCTTCAATAACTGCAATATCCCTTTCAAGTTTTTCTAAAAATAAAAGGTCTTCATTGATAAATGAAAGTAGAAAATCATATATAAAACGCTTAAGGCTGTAATTCCTGCGTAACGGTCCTGCCGCCAGGCATTTTACTGCCTCCTGTACTTCTCCATCATCATCAAGTATCACAACCCTTTTTTCTGTTATATAAATTGCAAATGTTGTATCCCTGCATCCTTTAATTTTAGATGGTACCCGGAATGTACCAAACATATAATCTGTATGTGTTTCTATTTTACAGAAATGTATTTTATCTGCTTTATGCCATATACCTGACTTCTCCCTAAGCCCGGGGCTTTCATTCCACTCTGAAAGTTTAACTACACATATTCCATTATCACAATCCCAGAAATTTTGTTCTTCAGTTTTTTTAATTTCACCATTAATAACAATATAGTACACTTCTGGTACTCCTTTCGCTAAAAAGCTTCCTTTAAATAACTATTTACAAAAAAGGGTATTATTATACAAGATGTAATATTTACACCCCTCCAGGAAATGTAAATATAAAACTTGTACCTTTGCCATATTCACTTTCACACTCTATTACTGTATTATGCCGTTGTGCAATCTGTTTTGCTATAGAAAGCCCCAGGCCACTGCCATTTTTGTTCTGCCCAGACTGTTCCCTGTAAAAACGTTCAAAAACATGTGGAATATCACCAGCAGGAATACCTTTTCCATAATCTGAAATTACAATTACATATTTACTATTAACAGACTGTATTTTTATATCTATACAGCTGCCATCCGGAGAAAATTTTACAGCATTATCCAGTACAATGGTAAACATCTGCCTTATCCTTCCATAATCGCCATAGAAGGGAAATGGCTGTACACTCCCACTTAAATTCATAACTATATTTTTCTTTGATGCTAGCTGTCTTATAGAACGTATGGACTCATTTAAAACATCTGTAAGGTTTATTTTCGTTTTCTCTATTTTAAAGCTTATATTCTGCAGCCTTGAAAGTTCAAGCAGGTCATTTACAAGCCGTTGCAGCTGTGAAATATCAGCAAACATCTGGTGTAAATATTCTTTTTCTTCTCCGCCAGTAACAAGCCCCTGGCAAAGCACCTCCAAAGACCCTTTAATAACAGTAACGGGTGTCCTTAATTCATGTGAAATATTTGACATAAAATCCTGTCTCATTTTATCAAGTTCTTTTCTTTCTGCTTCAGACTCAGACAGCCTCTCGGACAATTCATCAATATTACTTGCCAGCATACCTATTTCATCATTTTGTATTATTCCAGTATGTACATAACTGCCTTTTATAATCTGTCCTGTAACACCAGCCATAATCTGCAAAGGCCTGATAAAATGGCGTGCAAGTATTACCGAAAGCCCTGTTGCAAATATAAGTGCGGCAAGTATACAGCATACCAGTATAAAAGTACCATCTTTCTGTGCCTGTTCCATTCCTTCAACAGGACTGTGAAGAAGAAGTGCAGCAAATATATCCCCATTTTCATCCCTTACAGGAACACCAGCTGTTACACAAGGAAATCCAGGTACCTGGCCAAACTTCTGGCTGCATAAAGTATTTCCCTGGAATACTTGTTGTATCAGCTCTTCTGCACCATCTGGAATATCATCATATGAAAGTGAACTTCCTTTATGTCCTATTTCAATTCTTTGTGCTTTTTCATCAACAAGCCACACTTTACTCATTGCAATATCATCAATAAACCTTAAATAAGCACCATACCCATTACCCATACCCATGCCATTGCCACGCCCGCCTTGTTCCTGGTGAAACTGTGACAAGGTATCTGCAATAGAAATTGCCCTTTTTTTTAGTTCCTGCTGGTTAATTTCCGCTGTATGCCTTGTAAATAAAATCTGGAAAAGTACACCTATTATAACTGAAAAAATCAATAAAACAACTGAAAAATAGCCAATAAGACGTTTTGTAATTTTATATTTCACTATTTACCCCCTCAAATTTATACCCCATCCCCCATATAGTTTTAATCTGCCAGTTTGGATGTGGTGCAATATCCAGTTTAGCACGCAACCTTTTAATATGGCTGTCTACAGTACGGTTGTCCCCATAGTAATCATATCCCCAAAGGCTGTCTAAAAGATTATCCCTTGAAAAAATTTTTTCTTTATTCTCTAGCAGAAGCCATAGGATTCCTAGCTCTTTTTTAGTTAGTATTATCTGCTTCCCATCAATTAATACAAGACCTTTTTCTAAACATACTGTAAGATTATCATATGAAATACCCTCTGCATCTTCCTGTGGTTTACGCTCAATACGGCGTAATACAGCCCTTATCCGGGCCATTACCTCTTCTCCTGAAAATGGTTTTACAATATAATCATCTGCTCCAATATCCAGCCCCATAATGCGTTCAAAATCTTCACCACGTGCTGTTATCATAATAATTGGTATGTTGGATATTTTGCGTATTTCACGGCAAACTTCAAAGCCGTCTTTTTTGGGCATCATTACATCAAGTAAAATTATTTCAAAATGTTCATTTTTAAAATATTGTACCGTTTCCTCACCATTATAAGCAACTACAGGTTCAAAACCTTCCTTTCTTGCAAATTCACTTAGTATTTTTGTAATCTGCATATTGTCATCTGCAATTAAAATTTTATCCATTTTACAACCCCCTCTTTTACATAAATTTACTGGCTCTGGCAATTCCAAAGTTTTACCAACCGAAAGCTATATTGCACATGGCTTTGCACGCATTGCGTTTGGATAGGATGCGCAGTGGTGCATAAAGCCCCAGCATCCCCATAACAGCTGCCTTTTGGTAAAACATTTGGAATTTGCCAGAGTAATATAATTTTTGTACAATTTAATAATTTAAAAGTAATTTTCAAACGCTATACAACAGGCAGTTCTAAGACTGTATAAAAA
>VSNJ01000131.1 GCA_009774235.1 Lachnospiraceae bacterium | reverse complement strand
TGTCCAGCAAGGTAGCAGAGCATATAGCAGCTAAATACAGTAAAGTAAGGGAAGGGGTGAAGAAGATTATGGTAGGGCAGGTACTTGATTATGAGGCAAAAAGAATAAGGAACCAAGGGATAGAAGAAGGGATAGAAAAGGGGATAGAAAAAGGGATAGAAAAAGGGATAGAAGAAGGAATAAGAACTGTAATAATACAAATGAACCATAAGGGTCTTTCTATACCAGAGATAGCAGATATTACTAATAAGGATAAGAGCGAGATTAAAGATATTATAGAAAAAGAAAATAGACAGTGTTAATATATAATGTAAAATATAGAAAGGGTATACAGAATGGCAAATACACCTTATGATGATGTATTCAGGACACTGCTTAATGACTGCAGCAGGCTTGTGCTGCCGTTGTTAAATGAAGCTTTTGGGGAACACTATAAAGGTACAGAAGAAATAACCTTTTTGCAGAATGAGCATTTCCTTAACCAGAAAGATGGAAAAGAGGACAAGAGAATAACAGATACATTTTTTGAGGTATCAGCAGAAGAGAAAAAGAAATACCACTGGGAATGTGAAAGTGGTACAGACAGAAGCATACTTGCCAGGTTTTTTGAATATGATGCCCAGATAGCACTTGATAGTGGAAAGATAGAGGAAGGTGTGCTTGTATTGGATTTCCCTAATTCAGCAGTACTGGAACTCAGGGCAGGCAAGTCCATTGGAGATAAAATGAGGACAAGGATAAATACACCAGGAGGGACAGTGGAGTATGATACCAGGGTAGTGAAGATGAAGTCATACAGCTGGGAAGAACTTTTTGAGAAAGACCTGCTTTTTCTTTTGCCATTTTATATCTTTAACCATGAACGGGAACTGGAAGAATGTGAGTCAGACGAAGAGAAACTTAATAACCTGGAAAGAGAATACCAGAAAATAAAGATAAAACTAGAAGAGTTAAAAGATAAAGGGTTTATAAATGAATATACAAAGTGTACATTAATGGATATGTCCAGCAAGGTAGCAGAGCATATAGCAGCTAAATACAGTAAAGTAAGGGAAGGGGTGAAGAAGATTATGGTAGGGAAGGTACTTGATTATGAGGCAAAAAGAATAAAGAACCAAGGGATAGAAGAAGGAATAAGAACTGTAATAATACAAATGAACCATAAGGGTCTTTCTATACCAGAGATAGCAGATATTACTAATAAGGATAAGAGCGAGATTAAAGATATTATAGATAATTGGAATAAGGATTAAATAGAAAATAAATATACAATTTAGTTTTATAAGGAGAAAATTATATGCCAGTAAACTATGATCTAACAGCAGACCAGGTTCTTAGAATTCTTGGCTATAATAAACCATCTGGGGATACAATGATTAATCAATTTGAACGTGAGTATAATATTAAGATGCCGGCTTCTCTTAGCAGTTTTTTACGCATAGCATATGAGTGCCCAATGCTTTCAACTTGTGATTTAAAAGTTAGTGGAAGTCCTGGATTCTTATATGAAGAAATTAAAACAATAATAGAAGAGCGTAGGGAAGAATGGAATGAAGACCCTGAATGGTGTGAGGAAGATGATTATTATATTTATTCTAAGATTCCAAAGGAGGACTGGTATAAATACACTAAAGATTATCTTATTACAGGGTCTGGTTATGGTACAGGTGTTGTAACATATGGTATATGTAAAGATGATATGGATAAAGAAGACCCACCTTTATATCTGCTTTTTGAGGACAATGAGCCAGCAGGGTGGGAATTGTGTTCTGATACACTTACAGATTTTCTTATGATGCAGATATGTTATGTAATTTTAGGAATAGAATATGATACAGCGGAAAAAGTTCTTATAGAAAATGGATGGAATTACAAATTGTATGAAGGAGATAAAGCTGTTAAAAGAATTAATACAATGGGAATAGATATGCAACAGGCAAAAAAACAGCTTTCATGGGATGAAAGGGAATTAGTATGTGGTTATGATTATGTGGCAAAAGAATTGTTTATAATTTCTAATAGTGATAATGAATGTGAAATCTGTATTATTAATAAATAGTTATTATCTTGGAGTTATTAAAAAGCAGGTAAGTAAATACTTATCCTGCTTCTTAATAGTGTGGACTACCCATTGTTTAAAGCTATTGGGATTGCGGGCACATTATTTTCAAGTAAAGTGAAAATTACCATAGCCAGTAAATTTGTGCAATCTTCAAATACACCATAGGAATAGCCAGTTATTTAATTTTATCAAGAATTACATTAAGAAGTGCATCGTTATCTTCTGGTTTCATAAAACAGAACCTGATATATTTATTGTCAAGAAATGGGAAAGTAGAGCAATCCCTTATCATAAGTCCTTTTTTAATTGCTGCTTCAAATAAATCCTCTGAAGTAATATTATCATTTAATATACGCATCAGAATAAAGTTAGCATTAGGTTTGTAAAATTTTATTCCAGGCGTTGATTCAAGAATTTTGCATATACGTTTTCTTTCAGAAGAAATAAGGTTTATTGTTTCGTTAATATATTCTTTATCATTAAACATTATTTCACCTGCAATAGCAGCAAGCGAATTTATTGTCCATGGATTTTTGTGGCTGTCTATTTCTTTAAGCAGTTGCCGGTTACTGCATATTGCATATCCAAGCCTTAGCCCAGGAGCAGCAAAAAACTTTGAAATACCACGTAATATTATAATATTATTATAATATTCAGTAAGTGGGATTGAAGTTATATTCTTATAATCTTCTGAAAATTCTACATAAGTTTCATCAACCATTACAAAAATACCTTTTTCTTTGCATGTATCAAGTATTTTGCGCATAATGTCCCTGTTAATCTGTGAAGAAGTCGGATTGTTGGGGTTGCATAATATAAGTAAATCAATTTTAGACGTAAGAGCCTTTTTAAGTGCTTCAAAATTCAAATTAAAATCTTCATATTCCTGAAGCCTGAAATAGTGGGATCTGCCATTATAAAGTGAAACTTCATGTTCATATTCAGAGTATGCAGGACCTGCTATAAGAGCTTTGGAAGGTTTTAAAATCTGTATAACAAGTGAAATAAGTTCTGTAGAGCCATTGCCAACAATTATGTTTTTATAGTCAGCATTTGCATATTCTGCAATACATTTGCGGAGGGAAGTATATTCCCTGTCTGGATAAGAAGTAATGGCATCAATATGTGAAGCTAATTCATTTTTTAACTTATATGAAATACCAAGTGGGTTGACATTAGCAGAGAAGCTGGTAATATCTTCCTTTTTAATGCCATATGCCATTTCTATTTTTTCTAAGTCACTTCCATGAAAATGTTCTTTGTGTTCTATCAAAATAACAAGACCTCTCTTTCTGTTTATAGGAAACCTGCTGCCTATAGCCTATATTACACTTAAGCCATAACCAAAGCAACTATATTTTATATGGTTTTTGTAAAATATGTACATTTAGTGCTTAAAGTGCTGCTTATATCGGTAACAAGCTAAATAATAAACAAGAAAAGTTATGTTTCATTCCAGCCTGTGGTACAATACTTTACACATGCATATAAAAAGTGTTATAATTATGAATAATAATGTCAAGCTGGCAGTGGCATCTGGAGGAGTATATGAAAGAAAAAGTAGATGAGATAGCAAAAGGAATATTCAAAAGCGGTCCGGCAGCTCTTATGCTTACACCGTCCCAGATAAAACTGGAAGCTGGTTCAGGGGAATCCTCTGATGGCAGCTTTGTTGTTACCAATAACAGAAACAGGGTTATGAAAGGGATTGTATGTACCAGTTGCCACTATATTGTACTTGGACAGGAGTCTTTCCAGGGAGAAACTGCAACAATACAGTTTCATTTTAATGGAAAGAACTTTATGCCAGGAGAAGTTATAAAAGGTTCAATCCTGGTTATTACAGACTGTGGAAGCGGATATGTCCAGTTCTGTGTTACTATAAATGTACCTTCTTGTACAGTTTCTTTTGGAAGGATAAAAGATTTATTTCATTTTACAAATCTCGCAAAAGAAAATAGTACAGAAGCATTACAGCTGTTTAGAAATAAAAATTTTGAAAATGTATTCTTGTACAGGGATAATACCAATATAGCATTATACAGAGGTCTTGTGTCAGGGACAAGCAAAGGGATTGCAATGGAGGAGTTCCTTATCGCAATACATAAGAAACGTCCTATACAGCTTTCTGTAAGCCAGACTTCATTTAAATATGACAGATGCCGTGAACGGTTTATGGATAAAATAATAATATCAAAAGATAACTGGGGATTTGGTGAATTCCATATAAACTCAGATTCAGGTTTTATAAAGCCAGAACATAAAATTATATGGGCAGATAATTTTATAGGAAATACATATGAACTGTCATTTATTGTTGACCCTGCACAGATGATGGCAGGAAATAATTATGCAAAGATAAAAATAACATCAGTGCACCAGACTATTGATATAGATATTACTGCTATAAAACCAGGTGTAAAACACGATGTTGTACTAGGGAAGATTGATTCACAGAACAGATATTATAAACTTACAAAGCTTTATCTTGACTTCTCAATGGATAAGATGGATAAAGAAGAGTATATTAAAGAAGCTGGACAGCTAATATCAGGGATTGCAACAATGGATATGACAGCAGAACATGAACTGCTCCGTGTACATCTTGGGATAATTGATAATAATGAAAGTATAATAGAAAGCGGGCTTGCACATCTTGAACGTATGGCACAGGATTTGCATAGGAAAGATATTAAACTGTATTGTGCATATTTATATCTTAAAGGATTATGGGCAAGTAATTCGGACGAAAGGGATGAATGTATAAAAAAGATACGCAAGTGTTATGAGGATAAAGATAACAGCTGGCAGCTCCTATGGTTTTTGTTCTATCTTGACAACAAGTATGAAACTGATAAGATGAAGTTTGAAGGTATATTGTCCCAGTTAAGGGCAGGATGCCACAGTCCTGTGTTGTATATTGAAATATGTAATATATTTAATGATACACCAGATAAACTTAATGAACTTAATATGGAAATAGTTGCATGCCTGCATTGGGGATGTGCTAATGATTACCTTGAGAAAGAGCTTGTATTGCGTTATACATATCTTGCAAGCAGGCTTAAGAACTATTCAATGCTTATATTGTCTGATTTGTGCAGGCTTTATGAGAAATATGGTGATGATGAAATTCTTGCAGCAATATGTGGTATGTATATGAAAGGCCAGATAACATCTGCCAAAGCCTTCAAATGGTATTCATTAGGAATTGATAAGAACCTTAAACTTACAGATTTATATGAATATTATATGTATTCGCTGGACGAATCACAGGAAATACAGCTCAAACATTCTGTACTTTTATATTTTTTATATGATAATCACCTTACAGCGGGAAAGAAAGCGATGCTTTATGCTTATGTAATCAGAAATAAGGAGCAGATACCTGATACATATAATGCATATAAAAACAATATAGAAGAATTTTGTTTTGCCCAGCTGCACCAGGGACGTATAAGTGAAAACCTGGCAATAATATATGAAGACTGTATTAATGAAGAAACAATTACAGATAATGTTGCGGCAGAGCTTCCAAAGGTTATGTTCAGCCATGAAATTATATGTAATAATCCTGATATAACAGGTGTATATGTAAGGCATCTTGAGCTTAAGAACGAAGAATATGTGCCTCTTATACATGGAAAAGCAGTAGTACATATATATACGGGGCAGCCATATATATTTCTTGCTGACGGGCTTGATAACAGGTATACAACGTCTATTGATTATACCACCAATAAACTTCTTGCACTTGACCATCTTGCTGCAAGTTGTTTTGAGAGAAATAAAACAGATATAAGGCTGCTTTTATATCTTTATGACAGGGATGTGCATTTGCACCAGACAGGTATACCAGCAATAGAAATATACAGGGAAGTAATAAAAATTGAAGGTCTGGGAAACCACCAGTACAGAAAAGTATTTGCTGCGTTATTAAAATATTATTATGACAACTTTGAAGGGGAGCTTCTGGATGAAGCGTTGCGTTCAATAGAATGGGATAATGTAAGCAGTTCAGACAGAGTCCAGTTTATAGAATATTGTGCTGTACGCCATTGTTATGACAAGGCAATAGAAGGTATACTTGAATTCGGGTATGATAAAGTACCAGGCAAGCGTCTTCTGCAAATTTCATCTTCTGCATTTGAGAAAAATATGGAGAACGAAGATACAAGATTTGTAAAGCTTGCATGGCATATTTTTAATACAGGTAAATTTGATGAAAATGTATTAAAATATTTATGTGCATATTTTACAGGTGGAATAAAGGAAGAAACAAAAGTATGGAATGCGGCACGTGGCTTTGAAATAGAGTGTAAGGATTTTGAGGAACGTATAATTGCGCAGATGGTTTTTACAGAAGAAATACTGCCAGAGGCATACCAAATATTTTATAATTATTATGAGGATGGTGACAATAAACGTCTTATAAGGGCATTTTTAAAATTATCTGCATATAAATACCTTATTAAAAACTGGCTTATTCCTGACAAAATGTTCAAGTATTTTTATGATGAAGTAAGAACACAGGAAAATATGCACTGCCTTGTTGCTGTATTAAAATATTTAAGCCAGAAAAAGGAACTTACAGATGAAGAAACCAGTTTTGCAGATTATAATATTACAATGTTATATGATAAAAGTATTATATTTCCTTTTTATAAAGATTTTTATGGAAAAGTTTCGCTGCCTATACATTTAATGGATGAATATTATGTGGAATATATTGCAGAACCTGGATGTGAAGTAAAGATACACTATTTGATAACTTCGGTTAATGAAGCTGTTAAGCATGATGGTAAATTTATTACCGAAACAATGAGAAATGTATTTGAAGGGATAAGGATAAAAGAATTTGTACTATTCCAAGATGAGCTTCTCCAGTATTATATATCAGAAACAAGTGGTGATGGTGAGAAGATTACATACAGCAGGAGTGTGCACTTTGATGAGTCTATGGACAATGCAAGGGAAAGCAGCCGTTACCATACTCTTAATACAATGATGATAGCAAAAGAGATAAATGATGATGCAACACTTATTGAAATGATGGAGGAATATGCAAGGGAACGTGAAAATGTAAAGCACTTGTTTAAGCCGTTGTTATAATAATATATTAAGAAGACGGGGTGAAAATATACATGAGTGAGGAAAGGCAGCTTTTAGTTGGAATTGATTTAGGAAGGCAGATTTCACAGATTTCATGCTTTGACAATAAGATATATGAACCAGTTCCAGTTGGAAGGATGCGTGGGGATGGGAGGGAATATGAAATACCTGTTGCATTTGCAATAAATAAACAGACTAACGAGTGGCTGTGGGGCAGTGATGCAGTTGAAGCTGGAGAAGAATTTATCCATATTAACAATTTGCTGGAACACTTAAAATCTACAGAGAAATTTGAAGTTATGGGTTACACTTTCCGCAGTAAAGAGGTGCTTAAACGGTTCTTAATAAAGGAACTAAGCTTGTTAAAAGAATATTACCCTAATGATACTATAAAAAGGCTTGTGATAAGCATAGAAGATGAAGATAGCAAAGTTGCAGAGAAAATAGCAGATATATGTGAAGAGCTTGGTATTGGCGCAGACAGGCTTGTAATACAGACACATAAGCAGAGTTATATGTATTATGCTGTAAGCCAGGCAAAAGAATTGTGGATGAATAATGTAGGCATGTTTGAATATAACCTGGATGGGCTGTCTTATTCACAGATATCTATTGATATGAAAAGCCTTCCATATATTGTTGGTGTTGAGAAGAGGGCTTTATCTGATGTAATGCCATATGAGATGCTGTCTGGAACAGATGATGCACGGCTTGGGTATGCTTTTATAAATGTTGCCAACACAGCACTCCATAAGCAGATGGTTACTACTATATATGTTACAGGAAGCGGATTTGAAGGCAGATGGGCTTCTGATGCATTAAAAAGCCTGTGTAATGGCAGAAGGGTATTCAGGGGACAGAACCTTTTTACTAAAGGTGCATGTTATGCTGCAAGGGAACTTTCAGGTGAAGGTAAACTTAAAGATTTTATTTTCCTTGATGAAGATATGATTACTACTGATATACTTATAAGGACTTACCATAATGCAAAATTTGGTGAAGTAGTGCTGGCAAAGGCGGGCTCACGCTGGAAAGAAGTAGATGCAAGCATAGATGTTATACCAGATGATGAAGAGGAGATACAGATTATTGCAAGAAATGTACTGCTCCATGAAGCTAAAGCACATATATTGTCATTAAACGGTTTTACAGGCAGAGAGAACAGGATGACACGTTTTACTGTAAGGATACGCTTTGCTGGCAAAGATACATGTATTGTTACACTTAAAGATAATGGGTTTGGTGAATTCTGCCCATCAACTAACAGGGTATGGGAACGCTATATTGATATATAATAATGGAGGGATAATATGGGTAAATTAATCCAATGCAGCAGCAGGCTTGCTAAGAAGCCATATTATTTCAGGATTACAGATACAAATGTATATTCTATTGAAGAAGTATGTTATTATATCTGCCATAATATTTATATATTACAGGCAGAGTTATTTAATTATGATTTTGCGGTATGGTTAAAAGAAGAACTTGGCATGGAAGATACTGCACATAAAATGGAGAATATGGTTTATGGCCAGAACAGTTTAAAGGATATAGTAGTTACATTATGTTGCAGCTGTGACTATTATGATGAAATGGAGATACATGGGCTTATTAAAGTTATGGATGAAATCCAGAACCTTCCACTGCGTAAAAGGCAGAAAATAAAGGCGGATAATTATTTAAGGTGTAGTTCATTTGAAAAAGCACTTGAAGAATATGGACATATATTAAACAGTGATGATATGCTGGCAGCAGATATAACAGAATATGGTACAATATACCATAATATAGGTGTTGCCTATGCATGCCTTGGTGATTTTAATAAGGCAGGGTCTTATTTTTCACAGGCATTTGAAAAGGGAAAAAATAAAGAGTCTATAAGGGAGTATATATATTGCCTGCTTCTTCTGGAAGATAATAATAATTATGAGCTGGTATGCCGGCAGTTTGGCATTACAGAGGAAGAAAGGGATGCTATTAAAAATGATTTTAAAGAGGCAGACAAGCTTAGCAGTGTTTCAAAAGAAGTTGCAAGGATATCACGTCTTAGGGATATATTAAAAGCTGGATACCTGGAAGAATACTATGATAAAGTGGGCGGGTATATTAAGCACTGGAAAGATGAATACCGTGAAGAAATAAGTGTTTAAAAAGAATACACACCATCTGTATTTTGGTAAGAATGGAGGATTTATATGGCCTTTTGGAATAAAAAGAATAAAGCAAAAAATACAGTGAATCCTGAAACAGAAGAACCAGACATACATCAGGAGGACAGCCTGGAAAAACCAATAGAAGATAATACCATGACAGAAAGCCAGGATATAAGTGGCATTAGTGACAGTGCTGTACAAGCTGGTGTAATAGATGGAATTGATTTAAATAAGCAGGAGAAGTTACATTCTGTAAATAGAAAAGACCAGAAAAGGCTTGTGCGTGAATGTTGTGAGTCAGCAATGGAGAATGACAGGCAGATAGGTGAGGCAAAGAAAGAGTATGAGAAGATTACATCACGCCTTACTGATATACAGAAAATAGACAGGATAAGTGGTAATGAACGCAAGGAACTTACAGATATATGTAAGAATATAATTAACCTTGTTAATGAGCGTAACCGCTATAAGAACCGCAGTATGACTATTACAGAAGCGCAGATGAGGAAATTTGAACCATATGAGGAAGAGCTTGTAGACGAGATAAAGAAGATGTACAATGCAGAAACCTACCAGAAAGCTATAGAGAATGATATCTCAAACCTTAATAAAGAAAAACAGCTTCTCTACAGTGAGCAGAAAGAAATATTTGAAAAGCAGAACTCACTAAAATCTATGGCTAAAGTCTTGTCATTGCTTATTGTTTCGCTATTTGTATTGTTTATTGTAATTTATTATGCGTTAGAGGTTGATATGACATTCCCATATCTTGGAACAGTCCTGCTTGCTGCAATATCTGCAACAGTGATTTTTGTAGAAGCCAATAAAAATAAGCATGACATGTTACTTAACGACAGGAAAGTTAATAAGGCAGTTGGGCTTATGAACCGTGTAAAGATAAAGTATGTCAATAATGTAAATATGCTTAGTTATAATTGTGAGAAATATGGTGTAAAAAGTGCTAAGGATTTTGAAAGTAAGTGGAATGAATATTGTAAAATGAAAGAATATGAGAGGCGTTTCAGGGAAAATACGGAGAAGCTTAATTTTAATAGTGAATGCCTTACAACCATGCTCCGTGAAAATGATGTTGCAGATAGTGATATATGGGTAAGCCAGGCAATAGCAATAGTTGATGACAGGGAAATGGTTGAGATACGCCATGAGCTTAATAAGGGAAGGCAGAAACTTCGTGAGCGCATAGAGTATAATGAAAAGATAAAAGCAGATACAGTACAACAGATAGATGAACTTATACAACAGTATCCTGATATGCAGAAAGAACTTTTTGATATAGTGAAAGAGTATAGTGTTGTTGGGTAATAGACAATAACAGGAGACAGATAACAGATTTTAAGCTTTCGTTGCGTGATGTACATGCCTGGGTAAAAGTATCTTGAAAAAATGTTTTGAGTTTCCCCGTTTTTTTTAATACACAGGTATTTTGCCTCTGGCAATTCCAAAATTTTACCAACAGCAGCCGCTTGCGCTTGGATGGGATGCTCAGTGGTGCATAAAGCCTTAAATGCTTAATAGAAACAAAAGTTTCTATTAAGCATTGAGAACAAGGCTTAAGCACCAGCGCCCCCAAACAGCTGCTTTATGGTAAAACATTTGGAATTTGCCAGAGTAATATAGTCTTTGTATAATTTAAAAAATGGGAAAACTCAAATGAAAAAATGTATCTTATAATTAAAATTTGCATATGCTATAATATCAAATGGAAAAAAGTAATGATGATTTCCATTTGAACACCTCCTCCCGTTGCTGGGTGTAGGTTGGACAACATAGGAATTATAACATACAAATTGACATTCTTCTATTTTTTTTAATACACAGGTATTTTGCCAGAGCAATATAATCTTTGTGGAATTTTAATTTTCAAACATCCATAAGTCTTTTAATTTATTAGGTTTTGCTTAACTAAATAACGTGAGTCCGGCAAAAAATAAAATACAGTCACTAAAATATTAGTCTATTGTAACACAACAATTTTTTTATTAAACATCATATTATCAGAACGGATATTCGTTTTTTGCAATTATAAAATCTTACATGGAATTGCATTATTCCAAGGCTGTATAGATGGTTTCTTAGGTAAAAAAGAATATGCCGCAATGCCAGAAACTAAATTTACTACGAAATTACAGCAGCTTCTGTGTCTGGAATGTTCTATCTGGCATATATTTTTAAGAAAATCATTCACAGATTCTATTACAGCACGTTTTCTAAGGAGCATTTTATCAGAAAATTCCATAAGACATTTGGTTTTTGAATTCTTTTTTTTGTTTTGTAACCATTTTGTTGAACTCACGTTGTATTAATAAATGTTATGCAGCTTTTAAAAATAATCTGGACTTATATTATATTTTGTTTTGATAGAATAAGATTAAAACTAACTTAGAGTAATAGTTTATAATATCTATCCTAAGAGTTTTTATTTTATGCTTTAATTATGACATATTAACCTGATAAATTACTA
>VSNJ01000130.1 GCA_009774235.1 Lachnospiraceae bacterium | reverse complement strand
CCAGGGAGGACATCACATACTGCTGTTATTTCAAGATTATTGTCTTTAGCTGCTTTTATATGGTTTGCAGAAATCCTCCCACATCCTATTAGTGCATATTTCATAATGCATGTCCCCATTTCTCTATTTTTTATCTATACCATGCCTACAATATCTCTATATTTCCCCTGGCAGCTATACCTTTCATTACATTCTTTGTATCAAAAACTGCCTTTGCATTTTCCTGCACCATTTTGTAATCAACTGCTGTATGGGCTGTTGTTATTACTACCAGGTCATATGCCCCAACTGTTTCCCCGTCTATTTTATCCAGCCCGGTATTTTCCCTGCCATCCTTTTTATATTTATGTATATATGGGTCGTAAAAATCTACTTGTGCATAATTCTTTTCCAGCTCTTCTATCACACGTATGGCAGGACTCTCCCTGTAATCATCAATATCCTGTTTATAGGCAACCCCAAGCACAAGCACCTTTGAACCTTTCAGTGGCTTACCCATACGGTTCAGTATCTTCCCAGCACGTTCTACACAATATCCTGGCATTTTATCGTTTATCATCATTGAACTTTCTATCATGGATGTATGGAACCCAAATTCCCTTGCTTTCCATGACAAGTAATATGGGTCAAGCGGGATACAGTGCCCGCCAAGCCCCGGTCCAGGATAGAAAGCCTGGAAACCGTATGGCTTTGTCTTTGCTGCATCTATTACTTCCCATACATTTATCCCCATCTCCTGGCATAACTGTGCAAGCTCATTGACCAGTGCAATGTTTATATTGCGGTATGTATTTTCAAGTATCTTTTCCATCTCAGCAACATCCGGTGACGAAACTTCAAGGACCTCCCCGTCAAGTACTGCCCTGTACATTGCTGCTGCTGTCTCTGTTGCATCTTTCCCGATACCGCCTACCACTTTCGGGGTATTTTTTGTTTTATAAATAAGATTACCCGGGTCTACCCTTTCTGGAGAAAACGCAAGATAAAAATCTTTCCCACATTCCAGTCCTGAACCCTGTTCAAGTATTGGTTTTACAAGTTCCCTTGTTGTACCAGGGTAAGTAGTTGATTCAAGCACAACAATAGTATCTTTTGTGAGATACCTGGCAACTTCTGCTGCTGAATCCTTTACAAAAGATATGTCCGGCTGCTGGTGTCTGTCAAGTGGTGTTGGCACACATATGGCAATAAAATCCATACCCTTTATAAAAGAAAAATCACTTGTTGCCATTAAATATCCCTCATCCACAAGCCTTGACAGGTCAGAACCAACAACATCACCTATATAATTTTCACCATTGTTAACCAGGTTTACTTTCTCTTCCTGTATATCAAAACCAACTGTTTTAAAACCTGCCTTTGCTTTTTCAACTGCAAGCGGAAGCCCGACATACCCAAGGCCTATTACACCAACTTTCATTTCCCTGTTATTTATTTTATCTAATAATTTTTTCTTCATTTCCCAGCACACCTGCCCTAAAATCAAAGTATCTGTAATTTATAAATTACATAAACAATCCTGTTTATCAAAAAAACTTACTACTGGTTCTAATATCACATCCCATGTATATCTTTTTACTGCGGATGAATGCATCTCTTCTGCACAAGTTTGAAAAGAATTTATACTTCCATAAAACTTTATTACCTCATTTATATCAATACCTTTCTCATCATTTGGCACATCCAGTGCATAATATTCATTACCTTCCAGCCCTGTATCATGATATCCATAAATAAATGGAATCCCTCTGGAACAATATTCACTTGTTTTAATTGGTGCCCCTTGAAAAGTAACATTTTTCTTATACGCCCCTAATACTCCCACTGCAATATCAGCTTCATCATACTGCCTGTCCAGTTCTTTCCCTTCCAGTTTCCCACAAAATTCAACATGTTGTCCCAATCCATAATTTTTAACCATATTTTTATATTTATCTGTTTCGGGACCTTCACCAACAAGTTTAAATAATATATTTCTTTCACCATTTCCTTTATAGTATTCTGCCATTCCTTCTATAACCCTTTCATATCCATGCCACTTTTCCATGGATGCAACAGCCAGCAGGACAATACTGCCGTCTGCTTCCCTGCATGTCCTCATTGGGTTTTTATCAATATCTATACCATTTAACAATGGTATACATGGAATTCCAAACACCTCATTATAATTTGAATATGTTGTGCACTGGTTTATATACCCGGACATCTTTTCCCTGTAATACTTATCTTCTGATATAAGCCGTTTATTTGATAATTCATTATCATATGGAATAGTTGGAAATTCTAATACAGAAACTACTCCTTTTTCTTTCTGCTTTTTTAAAAACTGTATAAACCATTTGTCAGCATAGTCATACCGTATATATGTTTTAGAAATGTTATATTTATCTATCCAGTTTAGTATTATTCTATTACAATCCTTTTTGGTAATAGCAATTTCTTGTTCTATAACATTATTTTCTGACATAAGATACATTATCTGTCCACTATAAACTGTGTAAAATACTCTTTTAAAATTCCTGCTGAAACTTTCTACCTGTCCTAAAATTTTCTTTTTAATCCCTACATCACGTTTACCAAATAAACCAACATACACTATATACAACAACATAATTAAATTACTCCTTCTAAAAATTCCCCTAAAAATAAGATATTTTTTTTATCAATAAATTGTTTTAAATCTTTTTCTATTGCTTTATAATATTTAACAGGAGTTATAATAATCTTCTCATCTGTATAATTTTCTTTTAATTCATCAAATGATATTGATTTTATACCTTGTACATCAACTGAAAGGCCGCCACTTTTATCAACAATGGCTTTGACAGATATAAAATCTTTAACCGCATTATACAACTGTACTCCTAAGTATCCCCCTCCATACACATACAAATTTTTTATATTATATATTTCTATACGGTTTTTAATATTTTCTGTTTCAAGTAATTTCCCCATCATTTTATAACTAAAAAATTGTATTTTATAATCTTCCACATAATAATCAAATATTCTTTCTAATTCTTCATCCACTATAATTCCTCCAAGTTTTTATTTATCTTGCTTATATTTTATATATTTAGTATTATTCCCATAAAAAGAAAGCCTTACCGGTCTTTTCTCCAAAACGTTTCCGGCACATAATTGCAATCTCTTTTGCATTAACCATTTTCATCTCTTTTGCTTGTTTCGTAATTTTTTGTAATGCATAAAATAGTTCTTGTATTTCTTTAATACTTGATACAGAACCATGTTCTTCAAATACTGAAACTAATATGTTTATATCACTTTCCTCCAGACAGAAACCTAACTTTTCTAGCAGATATTTTTGTGTTCCAGCAATTGCATTTTTTCTTTCTTGGCTATAAAGTTTAAATGCTTTTTCTGTTTCATTTTCATAATTAGTACGCCAATATAACATTACTTCATTTATATTTCCCAAAAAACCATAAACAGAACATTCAGCCCAGAACCTATAATCTTCTGTGCCATACATATTATCTTTGTATTGTATATTATATTTCTGTATAATTTCATTACGTACCATTCCTGAACTATTTGGTATTGGATCATCAAAAATAATATGTGCATTTATATACATTGGATTGGTGAAAATATTCCATTGTTTACCAAGGTCATTACCATCTTTATCAATATACCGGCAATGGCCTCCTACTGCAATAATATCTTTGTGGCTGTCTAAATATAAGATTTCTTTTTCAAAACGGTATAATGGTGCTATGTCATCATCATCCATTATTGCAATGTATTCCCCTGATGCATGTTGTAATGCAATATTTCTAGTCTGTGCAATTCCAAGATTTTTACTATTCTGGAATAAATGTATCCTTTTATCTTGTATCTGCTGTACAATTTCATAACTGTTATCTGTTGATTGGTCATCAACAATAACCAGTTCAAAATCTGTATAAGTCTGGTTTAAGATACTATTAATGGACTGCTTTACATATTTTTCTGCATTATACAAAGGCATAATAACCGAAACCCTTGGCATATACAGCCTCCTTTCAAAAAACTGGCAGTATAATATATATTTTTATATTTAATAAATTAAATTATTTTTTTTATAATTTCACTTTTATATTTTTCATCATTACACTGGGTTATAACACTGTTCCCACCTGCTACTTCATTTGTATATTTCCCTTCAATTACAACTTTCTGGTCTTCAACTCCCCTTAAAAACCACTCATACTCTATATCCAGATGCCCTATATCAACAGCCTGGAATCCTTCTTTTGCTAAACCATATGCCAATATAGTCGCTGCTGGCCCTAAGGCTAATAAAAATAAAGAATCCTTCTTTTCCTGTATGCAGTTTGCAAAAATCTGTTTATAATAACCAAAAGCATTTTCATTTAATGTTAAAATACGTCTTACAGACCGGGCTTCATTTAACAGGTTGTTTCCCACACCAAACCTTGTAAACTCACCTTCTACAATAATTACATCCCTGTCTTCCCATACCTGCATAATCCTCTGAAACCTTCTTTTAGCATCTGATTTATCCTTCATTTCACTATAGAAACGTGTAATAAACGCATTACCATATTTTCTTTCCATATCTAAAAGCTGGTACTGTTTTTTTCTTAAACGTACTAACCTTTCCCTGAAAAATGTTGCATATTTATCTATTAAAAAAGAAACATCACCATATATATCTGCCAGTGCTACCATATGGTTTTTAACAGGGGTTTTTAAAACTTCTGCAAGCATCCTGCCAATTGGTTCTGAATATTTCTGGAACTTAAGCCCATATCCAAAAATTAAGTCAAATTCACCATCGCCATAACGGCTTACTGAAAGCCTGCCATTTATAATATTTTCTATCGTATCATCAATTGACATAATATCTGGGAGCTGTATTTTACCTTTATTTAATTTATCTGCTACTGCATATTCCATTTCATGGACATAAATATCCAGGTCTTCATATTTTTTATAAAGTTCATCATAAACCATACCGTCAGTGTATAAAAAACTTTTGTATTTTTTATATTCAGAATGGTCGAATTTAAAATATGGGATAATACTTCCTTTCCTGGCTCCAAGCCCAGCCAGCTGTTCTGTAATAAGCCCATATTTGACAGAAGCAATAATAATAAAGTCATATTCCAGTTTTTTTAATTCATATGGTGCATATACTTTTATCCCATTATATGTACTTCCCTGTTTTTTCTTATCATTATCCAGGCAGCCTGTAATTTCTGCTTTGTCTTTTCTGATATTTAACAGGACTTTTTCTGCACTGCTTCCTGTCCCAAACAATAATATTTTTATCATGGTTATCCCTTCCCGGCTTATATCCAGCTGTTATTCTTTCTTTCATACAGGTATTCTTCCATCAAAGCACTGATTGTTTCTGAAATATGTTCTTCCATAGCAAAATTAGTACCGCCTGTCCGCACCAGTTTCAGGAATTCTGCAATCTCATACCTTATCCCTTCACCTTCAATTTTGTAAAAATACCTCCTGTTCTGGTTAGGGTCTTCATAACGTATTTCAAAATACTCTGTTTTCCACCATGGCGCTGGCACATATATATATGCCTTTGTCCCCGAAACCACAAGGCTTCCCTCAGATTTCACCCCACATCCTGCCCTTACACTGGCAATACCTTCCGGGTACAGCATTGTCACCTGTGTAAATAAATCTGTCTGGTTTTCTTTGTCCATATAGCTGGTAAAAGAACATTTTTCAAACCCTGTACCAAATATTTTCAGTACAGGCAGGAATACAAACGGGCCCCAGTCAGTCATGCTCCCTCCCCCATGGCTTCCATAAAACCAGCTGTTTGATGGTTTCATGGAAGTACATGTGGCATCTATTGATTTGACAGAACCAACTGCCCCTCCCTTTACAAGGAGTACAAGCCTGGAAAACCCCTTAAAGTAAGCTGTCTTCAATGTTTCAAACAGTACCAGCCCTTTTTCTTCTGCATACCTGTATAATTCTTTCGTTTCTTCCCTTCTTAATGACACTGGGGACTCACACATCACATGGCATCCTTTTTCAAGTGCCATTTTTACATATCTTCCCCGTTTATCTGGCTCAGACAGGATATATACTGCTGATACCTCCTCCATCATCTTACCTGTTACCTTTAAATCTTCACCAGGGTCACATACCTGCTTAATATATACTCCACTCACAAACTTGCTTTCATCCACAAACATGCTGGCCATCTTCCCCCTGCCTATTATCCCGAACGAAAGCAGCTGCCCCTGTTCCCTTATGGATGTGCTTGACACACCTTCTGTCCTGCTGATGTACACAACCTCACAGTAGTCCTTTAAATAATCAAATGTGCCTTCCCAGTCTGAACCTATTGCAAACACATCTATCCCATATTTCTGTATGTCATCTATCTTCTGGCCTTCATATTCCTCAGGTATTATTTCATCTGCAAGCCCTGTCCCTTTTACCTGGCGTACCCTTTCCATAAGCGGCTGCTGCACATTCAGCTTGCCCCTGTTTATGTCAAAGCTTTCCGTTGTCACACCGACAACCAGGTAATCCCCAAGTGCCTTTGCACGTTTTAAAAGGTTCAGGTGCCCGTGGTGGAACAAATCAAAAGTGCCATATGTTATAACCTTTTTCACTTGTGCCGCCTCCATGCATCCTTTAACAGTCTGCCTTTAAAAATTTGTCCATAAAAAAAGCCATTGCCTTTTCTGAGCCTGTGGAAACCCTTATGTACCCTGCAAGCAGGGGGCTGCCAAATGTCTTGACAAGCACCTTTTCCTCTTCCTTAAGCCTTGCCGCAGTTTCATGCGGGTCTCTGTGTGTCTTTATGAAAATATAGTTGCCAAGCCCGTCCATTGCCTCATAGCCTTCTTCCCTAAGCCTGGACATTATATACTTTTTGCCCTGCTTTTCAGTAGAAACCAGCCATTCCACAAGCCCTGGTTCTTCTATTGCCCGTTCTGCAAATTTCAGTGCAACCGCATTGGCATCAAATGTAAGCCTTGATTTCTTTATATACCCTATAATTTCACTGCTGCTTATAACAACGCCAAGCCGGCACGCTGCAAGTGAGAAAAGCTTTGAGAATGTCCGGAGCACTGCCACGTTACTGTACTTAAGGGCTTTTTTTACAAATGTTTTATCATAAAAATAGTGGTATGCCTCATCAATTATTACAATGGCACCATTTTCTTCTGCTTTCTTTATTACTGCATCTGTTTCTTCATCTGTGTATGCTGTCCCTACCGGGTTGTTTGGGTTAAGCAGTACTACCACATCTGTGTCCTGGTCTATTGCAGCAAGCAGCTTGTTTATATCAAAAGACAAATCTGCTTCATAACTTACAGGCACATGCACAAGCCCCAGTATGCTGCAGTTTACTGCATACATTTCAAATGTGGGGCTTGCTGTCACAACCTTTTTCCCTTTCTGGCAGAACACTTCAAGTATGTACCTTATTGCCATGTCAGAACCATTGGTTGCAAGCACGTTCCCATACCCTGCACCAATAAATGCTGCATACTTGTGCAGGAAAACATCCGGCTCGGGGTATGTTGCAAGGAATCCCGGCGTGATTTCTGCCAGCACCTTTCCAACAAACCATCCTGGCAGCCCCTCAGGGTTTTCGTTCATGTCATACCTGTAATAACCATACCGCCCCTGTCCAGGGAAAACTCTTGTGCACCCCTTTACATGCGGGTTAACATAATATCCTGCCATGTCATGGCCTCCTTTTTTTAATCTATCTTTCCAGGATAAAGTAATAATCCAGTGTTTCTTCCCTGTTCCGGAGCCCTTCCCCAAAAAGTGCCCCTTCCTCTTTTATTGCAAACCCATCCTGTACAAAATATCTGCCTACAAGTTCTTTATACTCTGTAATATCCCTGTATATGGCTGTGTAATCCTGTGACAGGCTGTCAGAATGGAAGCTGTCAAGTGTAAGCCTTCCACCAGATGCCATGCTTTCTTTAAGGTACACCTGGCATCTGCTGCTGCAGACCCCCAGTACATCCCCAAGTCCTTTTTCAAGGTCTGCATCATTTATATACATCATTACACCGTTTATAAAGACTTTCTGGAATTTCCCTTCCACGCCTTCCTTTAAAAGGGTTTCTTTAAATTCCTGGAAGCTGCCGTGGAGCAGGGTTTTCATACTGCCATATCCCTTAAGGTTTTCTTCTGCAACCCCCAGCAGTTTCCTGCTGTAGTCAATGCCTGTATACTTCCATCCTTTTTCCAGCACTGCTTCTCCCCAGCGGCCAATGCCACAGCCTATGTCAAGCACTGTGCCGCCACTTCCCCAGTCCAGTACGCTGCATATCTTTTCTTTTTCCTGCCTGTCCCTTTCCACCGCAATTTCTGGTGCATCATCCTGGAAAAGCACATAATTATATTTTGAACCAAGTTCCTTGCCGTCCCCCCTGCTTTCAAAAAAAACCAGGGTGTCCCCGTAATCTATATCTACTTTTTTACCATAAACCCTGCCTGGCATCTTTATACCCTCCTGTACCTTACTGTCCAGAAACCAGGGAAACCTATGTCATATTTTCCTTTTATCTTTTCTGCAAATGCTTTCCCTTCCTGGCTTTCTGTATATTTATAACAGTCCCCTTCCTTTTCATATATTTCCTCTTTCCCTGTTGCCGTAATGGCAAACAGGTACCTGTCTGAAAGGAAACACTGTATCCCTTCTGTATAATCCCATAAACCGTTTTCCCCTGCTGCTTCCCTGAGCTTTTTGTTCTGTATCCCGTAATACTGGTACTGCACTTCATCCCTTGCAGGGAAACCCATGCTGCCTTTGCAGAAAACCTGCCCCATTATGCTGTTGAAATCCACCATTGAGACAAGCCCGCTGTAAACAGCCCCTTCCAGTTTTTCCCATGATATAAAGAATGCAACATGTGTGGACCTGTCCGGGTCATTGTAGTACATGAAATATGGGTATCCTGGGTGTCCCCTGTCACATACAGGCTGTGAGTGGTCACCCATGAACACATGTGCTGTATGTGCACCAAGCATCTCTTTGTAATAACTGAACTGTGTGTCTGCATACTTTTTGCAGTCTTCAAACTGTGCTTCCAGTGTACCTGGCATACTTTCCACGCCCACATCTGAAAAATGCTTTATTACAGGCGGGTTATGCATATAACCGCATAACAATGGGAAATGCAGCTCCCACGGGTAATATATAAAAGCAAACATACCCTGTCTGCTTTCTGCCATGTCACACGCCACATTCCAGAGTTTTTCGCTCATATGCAGGTGTTCCCTGCGTTCCAGCCTGTCTGACGGCTCCATTATGTAATAATCCTTTGCAACATAGAAAACCACCTTTTTCCCCATGCTTTCCATTTCCCGGAGCAGTGGGAATTCATCAAACTGGAACATAAAGTTCCCGTCATACACATCCTCTTCAAATGAAAGCTCCTGTTTCACAACACCCATCATGCTTTCATAGGTGGTAGGCCCTGTGGAGTATGCATTTGTAAAACTCAGGGAGTTTTCCTGGTAGCTGGCAAACATTCCATACACAAGCCTGCCATCCTTATACTTAAAAACATCAGTGGCACGGAGTGAGTCAATGAGGTGTACCAGTATGCCCCCTTTCCCTGCAGCATTGGCTTCCGCCACTTCTGACTGGAGTTTCCTGGTTTCCTCCATCATTTCCATAAGCCCTTCATAGCCTTCATACCTTTCCTCTATATAGATGGCTGCATACTTTTCAGCATAATGGAAATCCCTTATATGGAGGTATGAGGCTATAAGCTCTTTTAACAGCCCTGCCTTTTCCCCAGGCCCTGCTTCTCCATACTGCACACGCAGCTGGTACAGCCTTGTGTACATGTTCTGTTCACTGAAAAAGTTATAACCGATAACAATCCCTTTTTTAGCCAGTTCTTCATATATGTCAAGGCAGTAACACCCTGGTACAGTTTTCCTGGTATCCTTAATGATTGCCTTTGCACTCGCACGTGAGCCGGCAATTACTACTTCCACCCCTGTGCCTGGCAGCTCCTCTGGTGCAATTACAGGGAAGCCGAGGAATTCTGTGCCCTGTATGTCCGGGCTTGAGTCCACAAGGCAGCACAAGCCCTGCAGGTTAAGTATGTATTTGTTTATAATTACAGCTGCATGGCTGTTTACAGTGTTCTTCTTCCCTACACCCCATATGGCAACTTTTTTCCCTGTGCACTTTTCTGTAAATATGTCTGTGACAGCTGCATGCACCTGTGTGCTGTCTGTTATTCCCCCTGCCACATACCCATATTTCCTTATTATTTCATTAAGCCTGCTGTCATAGCCGTCCCCCTGCATGCTTCCCCTGCCTTCCATATAACCTGTGCCTCCTGTGTCTGGTGCCATCCCCTGCCAGCACCTTAATCTTCCCAGCCAGCGCAGGGCATGCCTCTTCCCTGCCGTACTGGAACATCTTTTTTACCATTGCTTCCCGTTCATCCTGGAAAGCACCACTGCTGCCAAGTGCTTCAAGCAGTGCCCCTTCCAGCCCTTTATATGTAAATGCTTTCCTGCCAGGCGTGTACCCCTTGTAACTGAAATACATTGCACGTTCATCCCTTAAGTATTCCTCCAGGTCATAACAGAAGAACACCACAGGTTTCCCGCTTAACAGGTAGTCAAAATACACTGATGAATAGTCTGTGACCAGCACAGACGAACACCCCATGAACACATAAGGGTCTGCATCTGCACTGATTACAGTTATATAGCGGCTGCAAAGCCTTTTAAACTGTCCCTGCAGCTTTGACTTGGGGTGCAGCTTTATGCAGAGGAGCAGCCTGTTCCTTTCAAGGAAACTTCCCAGTTTCTTTATATCCACAACATCAAAGAACTTTTCCTCACTTTTACGGAAAGTAGGCATGTAGTAAACCATCCGCATGTCTTCTGCATTAACCTTATGCTGTATCTCTTTTAAAAGCCTCTCCTCCTGTGCCGTGTACAGGTTGTGCACACGCCCCGGGGACATGCTGTCATTCCTTGGGTAGCCGCAGACAATTACATTCCTGGTCCTGAATGCAGATGCAAACACAGGCTTTATAAACTTTGATGTAGCAAGCACATAGTGGTGCGGTTTCTCATCTGAAAGGTTTCTTGGGAAGTTCTTCCACTTCTCCCACAGGTTACACGGGTGCCGGAAACTGTCAAAAAGGTTGTCTGCCTGTATCTTCTTTAATGGTATCCCGTGCCAGAGGTTTACTTTAACTGCGCCCCCGCTCTGCCAGAAGTTTATATCCTTTGAATAATTGTCAAAAATATACACCTTTCCACGCAGTGCCAGCCATATACCCTTAAGTGAATGGTAATAATATGCCTCATACCCTTTTTTAGAAAGCATTGAAACAATACTTTTGTCATGGCTTATCCAGACAGGGCGTACCTCGGACTTCTTTTTATGCTGTGAAACATAGAGGTACAGGTATTTAGGGTTATCCGCAAAACGCCTGCCGAATGTACTCCCAAAAAGCCAAAGCTTCCTGTCCCTTGGCACAAGGAATGACATCCAGTAAACAGGCAGAAGGAGCAGCTGCCCCCAGTATTTAATCCAGCTTGTTATCTTCATCTGCCCTTACCTCCAGCTTACAACCAGGCATGCCAGACAGATATTCTATCCTGGACTACCTGCAGCTCCTGCCTGCAAAGCACTGGCAAGGTTAAAACATACCCTGCCCTTCTGCCTCCCGGCACTATTTACCACATAACAAAAATTATGTGTATTAACAAGTAGCTGCACTTTAAGCATATAAAGTATCTGGCATTAAGAGCCGATAAAATAACTGGAATTATTTTTCACTTGTATAAAATTAATGTTTTAATTGACAATGTGGGACAGAAAGACTATAATAAACAAAGAATTTGTTATAACATAATTTTTGTTATGTTGTATTCCCTTAAGCCTGGTAAACACGGGCTTTTTTATTTATAAAAATTATATGTCCTGGTTTTATAC
>VSNJ01000013.1 GCA_009774235.1 Lachnospiraceae bacterium | reverse complement strand
GAAACCTTTTGGTACTATGAATTACAAAATGGGAAAACTCAAATTACAATAAGATTGATAAATTGTAAGTATAATATAGATATTATTTATACAATTATAAAGAATAGAAAATTTATTATGATTTAGAAAACATATAATAATGTGAGGAATGATTGTATTATTATTTTTGTCAGTTAAACCGTCATTAACGTAGAACTGGCAGTTCAGAAAACCATTGCGTTTTACATAATATTCCAACATGGTTTTATGTGTGCTGATACTCATGCTTTCGTTGTTCATGCCATCATCTTTTGAAAGCTGTGTATTTTGGGGACGCATTGGGTAGGAGAGTGATTTCACTGTGGACTAAATTTTTATGATATTCTGGCCGGCAGGTCTGCCCACTAAACTCACTGACAAGAATGCTCCTGCTGATAGTGGGTTACTGAAAATAAAAATAGTGGCAATCTTTCCATTAGGATTACTGCCACTATAAGCAAACAATATTAAGTTTTTATATATCTTTTACTGATAATAATGAACAATAAAAATCTAAAATTTAATTAGTTCATTTTAGCAACCCTATATGTTAAGAAAACATCTATAACTATCAGAATTGCCCATACTCCTAAAACAGATAATAAGCATGGAGTACCTTTCATAGCGGTACAAATGCCTATTATAATAATTCCCCCAATGATAAAGGAAATTCCTCCTATATGTTGGCTTTTTTTCCATGTTACTTCATTTTTCATGCTCCAATGTGTCCTTAATCCTATTGTAGAGTTCATCCGCAACTTAGGCATGATATTTCCTGTAACAATCATTAATATACCAATTATGCCAAAAACAAGCTGGCTAATATCCAATGAAACAAATGATAAATTTTCTACTTTGTTAAAGCTTGTGTAAAGAGAATAGACATTCAAAGCATTAAACAATATTAGCACTAAAATACCCACAATAATTGTAACATTTTTATTGTTTTCCCCATGTTCTTCCTTTTTCGCCGCCAGCTTTGCCATTCCAAGTAAAAAATATCCCATTAAAAGACTTATTACCGGAAACAACAAAGTCTCATATTTACTTCCCCAACGGTCAACCTTATTATCAAATCCATAATGTGCAGGAATTTTTTCAGGAAGATATGGCAATGCAATCAAGGTAACAACTAATGGAAGATACATCAAAATATAATATCCTGTTTTCTTTGTTTTCATTTATGACCTCCTCGTAACCCGTTAATCCACATAATAGTTTCATCAAGTACAGATAAATCCAGTTCATAATAAATATAATTCTTATGTTTTGTTTCATAAATCAAATTTGCCTTTTTCAATTTTGATAAGTGATATGACAGGGCTTGTGGCGTCATGCTTAGAGCATTTGCTAAATCACCAGAACTTATTTTTCCCTCCTTTAATTTCTGCAAAATTTTTCTTCGGTTTTCATCTGCCAACGCTGCAAGTATCTCATTTACCGCCAATATACCACCTCCTATTTCAATAAATCTTTAAATAGATTATATGAAAGATGTATGGGGGAGTCAAGAACTATTTAAAAATATTTTTAAATAGATGCATATTCTATCTAATTCTCTGAATAATATTTCCGTCCTATCGCTCTGTTCCGTCCAATCATCATCTGCCTTGCCCGTTCCCTTTGCCCAGTGCTGGCTGCCTTCAGTTTGCGATAGCTGATATAAGACTTTGGAAAAGAATAGGTCTTAGATATTTCATCCTGTCCTGTCAGTTTGTAAGTACCGGGGAAGCTGGCAACAAGCCTGTCAAGTTTTCTCATTACTGGCTTATCCCTTGTGTAGAAAGTGGTGGTCTGTTCTCCTGCATTACAGGCAAAGGAGGTCAGAGAATATGCAGAGCAAGAAATATTACATAGCTATTACCGGAAGTGAACGGAGAATGATCATCAACGCTTTGAACACCTTGCGGAACAAGCTGCTTGCAGATGGAAGATATACCGATGCAATAGATGATGTTCTAATGTCAGCAGATGGGGGCTTTTCTTTTGTAAATTTTTTCTAAATCTTATTGACAAGGTAGAATGACAAGAGTATAATGTAATATGACAATAATAATTGTCAATTAGACAAAGAATATTGTCATGTGGAGGTGCTGTATGATACTGCGGAATCGTTTGAAGGAACGCAGAGCTGCACTGAATGTCAATCAGCAGGAAATGGGACGCTTGTGCGGCGTATCAAGGCAGACAATCAGCCTGATTGAGCGGGGCGGTTATTCTCCATCAGTCACCCTTGCCCTGACGATTGCGAAGGTGTGTGGTGTCACGGTAGAAGAAGTTTTCTATTTACAGGAGGAAAAAAATGGATAACAATGAAATCAAGAAAGAAAATAGAAAAGCTCTGCCAAAAATTATATTCATTATGGTAATATCCCTTCTTGCCGGCGGTCCGGCGGGCTTTTGCTCCGCTAAATACGGGCTGGACAGTCTGTCTAATGGTATGGAAAGTGTGTGAGCGTTTTTTTGCGTATATATTGCCCCGTGGCTGATGTTGGCAATAGTGGTTATACTGCCAGTGGTCTGCGTCCTGGTTTATCGAAGTGAAAAGAAACTGCTCTCCTCTTGGGACAGCGAAAATGAGGAAATACCATATACGATGGATAGAAAACTTTCTATTGTGATTTGTGTTGCAAGTGCAGCTCTTATCCTCTCTTATTTTCTTATTGCTGCGTCTTATGCCAATGGTTTTGGGATTTTTGAAAACGAAAACAATATTGTGCCGTTTTTTATAGGTATTGCCAGCTTTTTCGCAATTATGATTGAAGTGGTTATCATCCAACAGAAATGCGTTGATGCAGCCAAGAAAACGAATCCTGAAAAAACAGCGTCCGTCTATGATATGAAGTTCCAAAAGAAATGGATGGACAGCTGCGATGAAACTGAGAAGATAATGATTGGCAAGTGTGAGCTTAAAGCATATGCCAACACCAACACGGTTTGTACGGTTCTATCCATTGTACTGGCCGTTTGTGCACTTGTTTTTGGCATTGGATTTTTACCATCTCTTGTCATATGCCTTATCTGGATTGTAAAGAAGCGTTAAGGTATTCAAAGGCTGGAAACAAGCTTTTTTAACCACTAAAAACAGGAGGATATACAATGGAGTATTATCTGTGTATTGCTATTTTTCTGGTTATCTTTTTCTGTATCAGAAGAAAGCGGCGGACAGCAGTGGCTGTATGGCAAATACAAACCCGGAGAAAACAAAACAAGGAGAATATTGTTATGAAAGAACTTGCAAAGCAATTTATCGGCAAAGAGTGCATTATTTATACGATTACTTCAGATGACGGCAGCCTGCAGGGCGTTATTAAGGAAATTGATGATGGTGGTATGATAATTGAGAGAAATTCAGGCGAACGGGAAATTGTCAATCTTGATTTTGTCACCCGCATCAGAGAGTACCCAAGAAAGAAAAACAGGAAGAAAAAAGAGCTTGTGTTGGACTGAGCATTAGTCTGTCATCTCTTTCTTAAACACAAATTTAATATTATACCCACCTTCCGAAGAAATTATTCAAAAATTTTTGGGAAAGTATTGACAAACACTTGCTTCATCCAATAGAATAAGGCCTCCTTTTAGGAGAACCACAATCAATTACATATATTCACAGAATATTGGAGTACGGCTTTGCACTGTACATGCCTGTGGTATGCGGAAAAGAAATGCCGCTGCCATTGCTGTGTGGGTTACTGTAGCGGAAGCGTACACCTGTGTGTAATATTCTGGCTCTGGCATGGAAACTGTCCGTCCCCACAAAAGCAGATAATAGAAATTATTGGAATTTATGAAGCGGACGTGTTTAAAAATATCTTCTGGCTTGACTTTTATTAAACTGGGGATTATAATGGCTGTATTAACTGCCACCGGGTAGTAAAATGCGGAAGCATCTGGTACATATCGTCAGGTCTTAGAAGATATGTATACAGGTGCTTATTTTTTTCTGGCAGGAATATTTAAATTATAAAGCAGGGCAGGGGAAGCTGCCCGTTTTTAAGGAGGTAAATTATAATGCAGAAAAAATTAAAAGCAATGTATTATTATTTTTCAACAGGTGAAAAATTATTGTGGTGTATTTCAGTGTTATTAATTATTGTATCATTTATAATATTTGACAGGGGAAATTACTTGGTACTGGCAGCATCGCTTATAGGGGTAACGTCATTAATTTATGATGCGAAGGGCAATCCAGCAGGGCAGGTACTTATGGTGATGTTTAGTATGTTATATGGGATTATTTCATATAAGTTTGCCTATTATGGGGAAATGGCAACATATCTTGGCATGACTGCCCCAATGTCTGTATTTGCACTGGTTTCGTGGCTTAGAAATCCTCATAATGGAAATAAAGCGGAAGTAGAAATTGCAAGGCTTAAGAAGGCAGAAATTTTTAATATGGTAGTGTTTGCTATTATTGTTACAGTTGTATTTTATTTTATATTGAAAGTTTTCAATACATCAAACCTGGTACCAAGTACCGCTTCTGTAACTACAAGCTTCCTGGCGGTGTACATGACATATAAACGCAGCACGTTTTTTGCATTAGCATATGCTGCTAATGATATTATACTAATTGTTTTATGGACGCTTGCTGCATTGTCTGATATTTCGTATATACCAGTTATAACATGTTTTGTATTGTTTTTAATAAATGATATTTACACATTTATTAATTGGACCCGTATGCACAAAAGGCAGGAAATAAGCCAGACTGTGTAGCAATACAAGCAGATATATGGTATGATAGGTATAGTTCCAGATATTCCTCTGGGAACAAATTACTATTATAGGAGGAATTAAGAATTGTTAAGTATAAAAACCAGTATTATATCAATTAATTATGGGGAGTCTTTGTATAATATGCTGCCTGCTGCAATAGAAAGGTGCAGAAATATGGAACAAGGCAGTGGAATGTTGCGTTTTATACAAGAATTAAATAATAAATCACTGGATAACCTGCTTAAGTTCCTGGATTGCCTGCCAAGAGAATTATATAACCAGTTATTATATATTATAGTGAAATTATATAATAATGAAATAACCAGCATGGCAAATAATATGGTAAAAAGCCAGGAATTTGGAAGCAGTATAAATATAAATGGGATTTTTTTAGACCGTGAGCCTGGCGGGAACCTGGCATTATATATAAATAATATAGAAGCAGATTATGGCAGTTTAATCTGTTATGCAAAGGACAAGGGATTTGTAGATAAAATAATCCAGAATATTTCTACTGGAAAACTGCCACGTGGGATTGTAACATTAGTATTGAAAACAATAACTTCTATGTTGTCTGGCATGCCATCACAGAAACTTGAAAGTAAATTGTTATTTCTGCTTAAACAAGATTTTATTAAAAAGAAACTGGCAGATAATATAGAAAAGTTTTTATTAGGAAAAGGCGTAGTAATAAAGCTGGGAAGCCTTGAGCTTCTGCAATCGGAGGCAATTCCTCCAAAAATAGAAGGATTAGGGGAGATGGAAGAGAAACTTTCTGATATGCTTGTTTCATGGATAAAGCCATTATTGTAAAAAGCAGGCCGTTGTGTACATTTCTGGAATAGTTTTCTGATTAAGTTCTTATTGTTGCCGTTTTGATATTATAGAAATCTTCTGTAAATAATTTAGCACTCTTTTAAAAAGAGTGCTAAAAAATGCTTGACTTTTTTTAACAGGCGTATTATTATAACTTTTGTAAGTTTGTTAGCAGTCTATACCTTTGGTTGCTAACAAAATGAACGGGATATGGCTTCTGGCAGTATGGCAGGTGTCCAGGCTGGTATTGTGCCAGTAAAGTTAATATATGCACTGCCGGAAAATGCCTGTGGTGTTATTGGATTGTAATAAAGAATAGGAGAGATGAATATGCAGAACAGAAAAGGCAGCTTATCTATTGAATCAGAAAATATGTTTCCGATTATTAAGAAATGGCTCTATTCTGACCATGATATTTTTATAAGGGAACTTATTTCAAATGGCTGTGATGCTATTACTAAATTAAAGAAACTCGACATAATGGGAGAGTATACACTTCCAGATGATTTTAAACCAGAGATACAGGTAGTTGTTGATACAGAAGGCAAGACTATTTCATTCACTGATACAGGTCTTGGTATGACTGAAGAGGAAGTTGACGAATACATTAACCAGGTAGCATTTTCAGGAGCTACAGATTTCCTTGAGAAATATAAGGATAAAACTAATGAAGAGCAGATTATAGGTCATTTTGGGCTTGGTTTCTATTCTGCATTTATGGTGGCTGATAGTGTATCTATTGACACATTGTCATGGAAAGAAGGGGCAGTACCTGTACATTGGGAGTCAGAAGGCGGTATTGACTTTGAAATGTCTGATGGTGATAAGGAAAGTGTTGGTACAACAATTACCCTTTACCTTTCAGAAGACAGCCTTGAATTTGCCAATGAATACAGGGTAAGGGAAATTCTTAATAAATATTGTTCATTTATGCCTGTTGAAATATTCCTTTCTAAAGCAAATGCAGAACAGGAATATGAAACAATAGATAAAGAAGATTTAAGGGAAGATGATGTATTAGTTGAAACTATAATAGAAGAGGCTAAGACAGAAGAACGTGAGAATGAAAATGGTGAAAAAGAAGTTGTTGAGATTTCACCACGTAAAGAAAAAGCTAAAATTAATAAGCGTCCTGTTTCAATCAGTACAACTACACCACTTTGGATGAAGCATCCCAATGATTGTACTGATGAAGAATACAAAGAATTCTACAGGACAGTATTCAAAGATTATAAAGAGCCACTCTTCTGGATTCATTTAAATATGGACTATCCATTTAATTTAAAGGGTATACTGTATTTCCCAAAAGTAAATACAGAGTATGATAATCTTGAGGGTGTAATAAAGCTTTATAATAACCAGGTATTTATTGCTGACAATATTAAAGAAGTTATACCAGAGTTCCTTATGCTTCTTAAAGGTGTAATTGATTGTCCAGACCTCCCTCTGAATGTCTCAAGAAGTGCTTTGCAGAATGATGGTTTTGTAAAGAAGATTTCTGATTATATTACAAAGAAAGTTGCTGATAAGCTTTCAGGAATGTATAAGGTTGACAGGGAAAATTATGAGAAATACTGGGATGATATAAGTCCATTTATTAAATATGGATGCCTGAAAGATGATAAGTTCCGTGAAAAGATGTCAGACTATATAATATTTAAAGACTTAAATGATAAGTATATCACACTTCCAGAGTATGTTGAAGCATCAAAAGGTGATGCTGGCAGTACAGATGATGAGGGAAAAGAGGAAGAAGTTGTAGTAGAGGACAGTGTAGAAAGCGCAGAAGCTGCTGACGGGGAAGAACAGGAAGAGAAAGAAGAAGAGCCAGCTACAGTTTATTATGTTACAGACATGCAGCAGCAGAGCCAGTATATTAATATGTTCAAAGAGCAGGATTTGAATGCTGTAATATTAAGCCATTCAATAGACCAGCCTTTTATTTCACAGTTAGAACAGGGTGATTTAAAGGTTAAGTTCCAGCGTATTGATGCAGGCCTTAATGATACTATGACAGAAGATGCTGATGAAGAAACATTAAAGGCACAGACAGAATCTTTAAGTGAAATATTTAAAAAAGCACTTGGCAAAGAGAACCTTGAAGTGAAGGTTGAAAAGTTTAAGAATGAAAATATATCATCAATGGTAACTCTTTCAGAGGAAACAAGGCGTATGCAGGATATGATGAAGATGTACAGCGCAGGCGGCATGGGCATGGATGATGATATGTTTGGCGGCGGTGAAACACTTGTACTTAATTCATCTAATAAACTTGTACAGTATATCCTTGATAATAAAGAGGGTGAGCATACAGAGATGTTCTGCAAACAACTCTATGACCTTGCAATGATAGCTAATAAACCGCTTAAAGCAGAAGCAATGACAGAATTTATTGCAAGAAGCAACGAAATAATGCTTTTACTTGCAGAATAAAGTTTACAAGTTATATGGCTCTGGCAATTCCAAAATTTTACCAACGTAAAGCCATGTTGCAAACATGGCTTTGCATGTATTCCGCTTGGATGGGATAAACAGTGGTGCATAAAACCGCAAATGTTAATAGAAACAAAAAGTTTCTATTAAACATTGGATACAAGATTTAAGCACCAGCGCCCCATACAGCTGGTCTTTGGTAAAAAATTTGGAACCTGCCAGAGTAATTTTGTGTAATTTTTTATTTTCAAATACCAATTATATATACATTTTTCAGTTTCACCTTTAGCACGCATATCATTATCTTCTGGTAGTCTTGCAATTTCCAAAAGTTTACCACCTGCATATTCACAAGTTTTTCTTGAAGCATAGTTATCTGGGTTACATGTTATTATTAAATATTATAATCCATGTTTTTTGCCAGTTTAAATAATAAATAGCAAGCTTTTCCTGCATAGTGGTTTCCTCTATATTTTTCATAAATCCTGTATCCTATATTTCCGTCATAATACAGTTTATCATTATGTCCAATCCGCAAATCACAGGTTCCCATTTTTATTCCTTTATTATTACAAATAGCAAAATAATAAGCTGGAACCCATTCTTTATTGTTATTCCCATCAGCAGTTTTTTCTAATAATTAACTGGATTTCATTATCTTTTAAAAAACCAGTATGTATAAACATATATTTACCTCCTTAAATCATGGTTATTCACCATTTTAATATTATTGTGTATCAGATACAAGTACAATGTTTAGCTAAGCAGAACTTGTGGAATATTTAATTTTCAAATGCCTATAACTTTGCCATTATTTTACCAAGTTTATAGATTTTTTATAAATAAAATATTGACTATTAGTCATTTTTGTGTTAATGTACTTAACAGGAAATGACCAACAGTCATTTACCATATATGGAACTTATATCCAGATGTGGTATTTGCAAGATTTTTGGGAAAGGTGGATAAGAAGATGATTACTTTAGGTAAATGGATTACAAAACATAAGAACATTATTCTGTTAATTGCTGTAATCTTATTAGTACCATCTGCAATCGGTTATGTAACTACACGTGTTAATTATGATGTGTTAAGTTACTTGCCAGCTACATTAGAAACAGTTGAGGGGCAGGACATTCTTGTAGATGAATTTGGAATGGGAGCCTTTTCAATGGTTATAGCAGAAGGCATGGATATGAAAGAAGCAGCAGATTTGGAGAAACAGATAGAAGGGATTAACCATGTAACAGATGTTTTATGGTATGATGATTTCCTTGATATTTCAGTTCCAACAGAAATGATGCCAAAGGATTTACAGGAAGCATTCTTTAATGGGGATGCAACAATGATGATTGCATTGTTTGATAATACAACATCTTCTGATGACACCATGGATGCAATTACATACATAAGGAATATAGTTGGCAAAAATGTATTTGCAAGTGGTATGTCAGGTGTTGTTACAGATATTAAGAACCTTGCACTTAAGGAAATGCCAGTGTATGTGGTTATAGCTTCACTGCTAAGCCTGCTGGTTCTGTTTATAACAATGAATTCATTCCTTACACCTGTTATTTTTCTTGTAAATATAGGAATGGCAGTTGTTTATAACTTAGGAAGTAATATATTCCTTGGTGAGATTTCATATATAACACAGGCACTTGCAGCAGTATTGCAACTTGCAGTTACAATGGACTATTCAATATTCCTTCTGGAAAGTTATGAAGCTAATAAGGAAAGATATCCAGGTGATAATAAAAGAGCTATGGCACACGCAATAAGCAATACATTTATATCAGTGTCTAGCAGTTCAGTAACTACTATTGCAGGATTCTTAGCACTCTGCTTTATGACATTCAAACTTGGTACTAATATTGGAATAGTAATGTCAAAGGGTGTTGTAATTGGTGTTGTTGCATGTGTAACAGTGCTTCCAGCAATGATACTTACATTTGATAAAGCCATTGAAAAAACAACACATAGAGAATTAATACCATCACTTAACGGAGTGTCAAAGGGGATTATAAAAGGAAGATGGGTTGCAATTATTTTATTCATTATAGTGCTTGTACCAGCAATGTATGGTAATAGTAATTATGAGATTTATTACAATATTGACAAGTCACTTCCAAAGGATATACCAAGTGCGGAGGCAAATGACAAACTTAAAGAAGAGTTTGATATGAGCAATGTCCATATGGTTCTTTTAAAAGATGGGCTTACAGCCAAAGAAAAGAACAGTATGATTAAAGAAATAGAAGAAGTTGATGGTGTTAAATGGGTAATAGGGATTAATTCACTTATAGGTTCAAATTTTCCAGATTCAATGATACCAAGTGATATTAAAGAAATGCTTAAAACTGATAATTATGAATTACAGTTTGTATGTTCTGATTATGCATCTGCAACCGATGAAGTAAATGCACAGATTGCAAGTATGCAGGAGATTGTAAAGGGATACCAGAAAGATGCAATGGTAATAGGTGAAGCACCTCTTATGAAAGATTTATCTGATGTTACTGATATTGATTTAAAGAATGTAAATTATATTTCAATAGCAGCAATATTCCTGATAATACTTATTACATTTAAGTCTATATCAATACCTGTAATACTTGTAGCAGTCATTGAATTTGCGATTGCATGCAATATGGCAGTACCATTTTATACAGATACACCACTTCCGTTTGTGGCAAGTATCGTTATAGGTACTATACAGCTTGGTGCAACAGTTGATTATGCAATACTTATGACTAACAGGTATCATAAAGAACGTACAGTAAATGGGTGCAACAAGAAAGAAGCTATTGGAATAGCACACAGGACTTCCATTAAGTCAATACTTACGAGTGGTTTCTGTTTCTTTGCAGCAACATTTGGTGTTTCAGCCTATTCAGAAATTGATATGATAAGTTCAATATGTACACTTCTTTCAAGAGGTGCGGTAATAAGCATGGTAGTTGTTATATTTATACTTCCTGCAATGTTATGGATATTTGATGGTGTTATAGCAAGGACATCACTTGATATGATAAAAGCAAAAGTAGTACTCAGGGACAAAGGTATAAATGAAGTCCATATTGGACAGGAAAAATCAGTATAAAGTTAAAGATAACTTAAATAATGGAAATAAATATAAATCTGTATACCAGACTGGGATAATATTGCCAGATTGGTATGCCCCAGATGGATGGAAGGTGTGCAGAATTGTTCTGGATGGCAGGTGTGTCTGCATTGCGCCAGAGAGATAGTATGGCATTCTTAGATTATATGTAAATTAAATGGAAAGGTAAGGGATTTATTATGAGAAAAAATTTAAAGAAAATTATGGTTACTGGTGTAAGCGGGCTTCTGGCAGCAGGTCTTCTTGTGGGAAGTGTTGATTATGCTTCACATATGTTTATTGTGACAAACAGGGCTGTAGCGAAGCAGATTGAAAAGGTTACAGAAAATATAGAGACTTCTTCTAAATCAGGTCTTAATTCTGACAAGACTTCAAAGCAGGAAACAGTTTACCAGACACTTGATGCATATGGAAAACCAACAGATACTGTAGTATCTGACTGGCTTAAGAATTCAGGTACTAATTCATCATTAAATGATATTTCAAACCTGGATGATATTTCAAATACAAAGGGTGATGAGGAATTTACACAAAATGGAAAGGAACTTGTCTGGAACACTGGAAATGAAGATATTTATTACCAAGGCAAGACAAATAAAAAGAGTCCTGTAGGAATAGATATTTCTTATAAGCTGGATGGCAAAGATGTTGATGTCAGTGAAATAGCTGGAAAGAGTGGAAAACTTGAGATTAATATAAAGTATAATAATTCATCAAAGAAAACTGTAAAAATAGATGGGGAGAAGAAAGACATATATACACCATTTGTTATGGTAACAGGAATGATACTGCCTGTAGATAAATTTAAAAATATTTCTATTGATAATGGAAATGTAATATCTGAGGGTGATAATAATATTGTTGTTGCATATGGCATGCCAGGACTTTCAGAAAGCCTTGGTCTTGATAACCTTGATTTAGGCAAAGATGTTTCTATAGACCTTGGCAAGGTTAGTGATAAAATTACAGATACAGTGAAAATTACAACAGATGTGACAGATTTTGAAATGAAATCAACATATACTGTTGCAACATCAGAGTTTTTTAATGATATAGACCTTGATGATATTGAAGGGACTGATGAACTGGCAGATAAAATGGATGAACTGGCAGACGCAGCTAAAGAGCTTGTTAATGGTTCAGGCAAGATTGAGAGGAACTTAGGTAAACTTGACAGTAAGTTTGGTGATTATTCAGATGCAGTTGATACACTTGACAACAGTGTTGGAAAATTAGATAATGGTACAGAGAAGCTTCTTAAAGGAATTAATTCATATACTGATGGTGCAGACCAGCTTCTAAAAGGTGTTATAACATATGTTGATGGTACAAAGACACTTGCAAAAGGTACAAAGGAATATACAAAGAATACAAAACTTCTTGTAGATAAGACTGGAGAGCTGAAAACAAAAGGAACGGCAGTACTTGCAGCTGGTTCAGAACAGTTTAGTGCGGGTTTAAACACATATGTTTCTACAGTTAACCAGATTCTTTCATCTGATACACTGTCTACTGTAGCAAATGGTCTTTCTGCAATTAATACAGGGGCAGGGCAGTTAAAGGATGCAGTAAGCCAGGTTAGTGCAGGCACAGGAAGTTTAAAAGAAGGAATGGAAGGCATTAACAGTGCTGCAAGGAATATTACACAGTATGACAGTAAAGTGGATGGCTACATTGATGAACTTAAGAAACTGTATGCTGAAGCAGAGGATGAAAGTGATAAAGCTGCTATTATGGAAATTATGAATTATGTTGGTACAGCACAGCAGGCAGGTAATGGAATAGAAGCAGCCACAAGCTCTGGCAGTGATATGGCAGCAGGTTTTGACGCAGTATCAGGCGGGCTTTCAGCAGTATCAGATGGTTTATCTGAAATAGAAGCAAAAACTGGTGCAAAAGCTATAGGTGGTTCTACAGGAAGTATTGCAGACGGGATTGGACAGCTTAAGGCAGCAGGGGATACTCTTGTTTCAACTTATGATACACAGCTTGATGCAGGTATTAAGAGCCTTGATGAAAATGCTGGTGCTCTTTATAGTGCAGGCCAGACTCTTATATCAAACAATAAGAAACTGTCAGATGGTGCAGATACTCTTATTAAGAATACAAAGACAATTAAGGATAATAGCAAAAAGCTTATGTCAAACAGTGGTTCACTCCGTGATGGCATCAAAACCCTTGCAGATGGGACTGGAAAGCTTGTGAGTGGTGTTACAAAGCTTGTAAGCAAGACTGGGGATGTTTCTGATGCATTAGGTAAGCTTGCAGATGGTGCAGATACACTTGCAGATGGCATGACAGAGTTCAGAAAGGATGGCATAAATAAACTTACAGGTACAGTTGATGACCTTCTTGGTTCAAGCAGCAGTTTCCATGACAGGCTTAAGAAGATTGCAGATGCAGCAGCAGAATATAGAAGTTTTTCTGGTATATCTGATGATATGGAAGGCAGTGTGAAATTTATAATGTCTACATCAGCGGTAAAAGCTGGGGAAGAGGAATAAAACTTGGGAAAATTAGATGAGAAAAAGAAGATAAAACAGGAAGCATTGCTTAGTTCAGCGTTTAAGCTTTTTACAGAAAAGGGTATAAATAATACATCTATTGCAGATATTGCAAGTAGTGCAAAACTTGCTAAAGGGACATTTTATTTATATTTTAAGGATAAGTATGATATACGTGACCGTCTTATTACTAAACATGGCAACCGCCTTTTTGAAAATGCTAACCGTGCATTGGAAAAGAGCGGGTGCCAGACATTGGAGGACTGTGTTATATTTATAGCAGATAATGTTATTGGACAGCTGGACCAGAACCAGGCACTGTTAAAATTTATCTCTAAAAATTTAAGCTGGGCTATCTTTGCTAATATACGGATAGCAGGCAAAGATAATATGAACTGTATGGATATTTTTGAAGAACTGATAAATAAATCAGGACGGAGTTTCAAAGATAAAGACCTTATGATATTTATGATAGTGGAACTTGTAAATTCTACATGTTACAGTGCGGTAATATACAAATCGCCTGTAGCACTTGAAGAGTTAAAACCTGCTTTATATGAAACGATAAGAGGTATAATAGCACAGTTTGAAACAACAGGGCCAGCGGGTGTTAAAAATTAAATACTTTATAAGCTATATGGCTCTGGCAGTTACAAATATTTACCGCCCAGAAACCATGTTTACAACATGGTTTCTGGGCGTAATATAACTGTCCATATACATTGGAAACTGAATCGTTTAAATTTCCAGTTTTTATTGAATAACCGCCGATATTCCCCTGCCATAATGTGTAATTATTTGTATATTGCTTCCAGAAAGTTTTTTACGAAGCTGTTTAACTACAGTGTCAATAACACGGCTGCTGCCTGTAAACCCATTTCCCCATATTTCGTGAAGGATAACATTTTTTTCAACAGGTATTCCCTTATTAGAAAGAAGGATATAAAGCACATCCTTTTCACGTTTTGTAAGTTTCACAAGGCATCCATCTGAATAGATATCTTTTGTAATATTGTCATAATAAATATTTTTATTATGTGGCTTATCTGCAAGACGGTTTCTTATTCTTTGTGCAATAGCTTGTATAGGAGCATTCCTTAGCTGGTAGTCAAAACAGCCTTGTGTAAGTACCGCCATTTCATCATTAGCAGAATAAAAGTCAGCTATCACAAGTATGGAAGTTTTATTAGTTGTAATATATCTGCGGAGACCACCAGCTGGAAGGGTCTCGGTAAAATTGTAAAACTCTTCAATAGAACAGACAATAATATCTGTATTAATATAAGAAAATATATTTTCTATATCTTCAATACCATCAGCATGGCATATAAATATATTTTCATTTTCAAATTCTTTTTTTAATGCTGTACACCATAATAAATCATGGCCGCATAATACGATGGAACTGTCCATATAATTTTTCTTTCTCTGGAAGAGGAATATAGTCTCCTGTCCCAGATGCTGCAATATATCCGCTTTCTTCTATTTTAGTAAGCATTCTCGCAACATCATCACCACTGCAGTTCTTTCTTGTAAGTTTTTTATTATAAACATTATAATAATCTTTGACTTCATCAGAAGCGAGGCTTGCAAATACCTCATTAGCTCCTGCATCAAAAGATTTTCTCCTTGCATCTGCCAGTACATTTTCAAGTGCAGGGTCCGCTGTAAGCAGTACAGTAGGGAGAAGGAGCCTTACAATAGCCATAAGGTAAAGGTTCATTTCACCATTTCCGCTTCTTTCCTTTTCAAAACGTGTGTGTGTTACTGGAAGGAACGGGGTAATATGTACAATCTGTGGTTCAAGTGTTTTAATAAAAGCAAGGTCTTCTATTACATCTGCAACAGTCTGGTAAGGGGTTCCTGTCATAAACCCGCTTCCAGTCTGGTAGCCTATGCGTTTAAGTTCCCATAATGACTTTTTGCGTTTAAGCAAAGACATATCGGCAGGATGTATTTTCCTGAAATGGTTTTCATTAGCAGTTTCATGCCATAACAGGTATCTTGAAGCGCCTGCATCAAACCATGTCTGGTAAGTCTGGGAAGGTCTTTCACCAAGGCATAACTCAACTGCACATCCAGGAAATTCAGATTTTATCATATATATAAGGGCTGCAACTTTATTTTCAGTGAAATAATAATCATCACCACCCATTAATACAAATGTCCTTATACCTTTGTCATAACCATTGCTGCAGTATTCCATAATATCATTTTCATCAAGCCGGAACCTTGTGATAAACTTATTGCTTCTTCTAAGCCCACAGTAATAACATTCATTTTTACAGTAATTAGTAAGTTCAACTGTACCACGTAAAAATATTTTCCTGCCATAATACCTCTCTTTGGTTTCAAGTGCTTTTTTAAAAATATAGCTGGTAGTTTCCTGGTTTCTGTACCGTACCAGTTCTGTCATCTCTAGTGTGGACAGGTTGTTTTCTTCAGACAGCTTATCGACCAGTTCTGTCATACATCTCCCCATTGTAATCCCCCTTTATTGTGCAGATAATGACGAAAAATAACATTTTAATGTTTTATCTGCTTATAGTACAATACAATTATACTGCAAGTGGTAAGAACCGGCAACAATAAGATTTTGCGTATTTTCTTATTTTATTCATTTTAAAAAGGTTATCTGGACACCTTGGAATGGTTGAAAGAGGTTTATAAAGTATTATGTAGTATGTTGTTGTATAATTGAAATATTATCGGAATAAATGCTTGTTGACAATATCTGTTCAAGAAGATAGTATTGTTAATAAATGAAATAAAGTGGGAAGATATTATTTTTATTTCCGCAGAAGCAAAGTGGTGATATGCAAGTCTGCCTGCATAATCCTGGCATGTCTTTTTGGGTGGATTTGCTAAAAAACAAATTATGCCATGTTGCTTACAGCGGAGGTATCTGGCTTTAAATTCTATTAAGGGAGGAGATTTTGAGTACGTATAAAGATTTAATGGACGATGGAAGTTACATTTGCAATGATGGTACAGGATATAGAGAAACCACAGGTATAGCAGACGGGCTTAACTGCCATTTTATATTTAATGCATTTAATACGCTTAAATATTCGGTTATTTCAGGAAAATCTGGTACATGTGGCATGATTGACGACCTTGCAGGCTATATGCGTTACCGCATTGAAGTAATGTGTGGATTTGAGAGAGTACCCTTTAGAGAAGAAATAAAGCATGTGAAATCTTATATAAACCTTGAAATGGCAAGATTTTCACGTGTAAATGCAGAATATAATTTAGAGGATACAGATTTTACGCTTCCATCTATGAGCGTTATTTTTTTGGCTGAAAATGCAATTCATCATGGAATACTAATGCAAAAAGGAAGGGGGCATGTATGGATAAAAAGTTATGCTTTGTCTGGTTTTCACTATATTGAGGTATGTGATGACGGGGCAGGCATGGAATTTGAAGGGGATTATCCTTGTAATGGGAGCGGTATTGGAAATCTGCCTGCACTTGGAAAGCGCATAGAGGATATGACAGGAGGAAGACTTATAATTAAAAGCATTCCAGGCCAGGGGACACAGGCTTTAATTAAAATTCCTGCGGATAGTACAGACAGATAGTGAACGGAGGGGTAATAATGAAAACTATAGTAGTAGATGATGAAGAGAGTGCTTTAGAAGTTTTCAGGTACGAAGCACGTGGAATTGATGAACTTGATATTGTGTATATGTCTAGTGATTCTGAAGCGGCATTAGAGTATGTTGGAAAGAATAAAGCAGACCTTGCTATACTTGATGTAGATATGCAGAGTATGGATGGTATATCGCTGGGTAATGCAATACTGCAGAAAGTACCAGATATTATACTTATATACATAACGGGGTATGAGAAGTATGCTATTGATGCGGTAAAGCTTCATGCTGCAGGTTTTATACTTAAGCCATATACAGCTAATGACTTAAGATATGCAGTTGAATCAGCAAAACTTTTGTCAAGAAGGGGTAAGAAAAAAATTTTTGCAAGGACATTTGGACATTTTGATTTATTTGTTGATAATAAACCAATAATGTTTAAAAGTGCTAAAGCAAAGGAACTTCTTGCACTGCTTATAGACAGGCAGGGAGGCACAGTTACAACTGACCAGGTTATTGGTACTTTGTGGGAAGACAGGCCAAATGATATTTCGACACAAAACTTATGTAGCAAAATATGTAAGACTTTGGAGAAAGAACTGAATGAAAATGGTGTTGGATATATGCTGGTAGCGTCGAGAGGTGTAAGACATCTTGATACTGATAAGTTTGAGTGTGATTTGTACAAAATGCTTGAAGGCAATAAAAAAGCAGCAGATAAATATATTGGTGAGTATATGGTAGAATACAGCTGGGCAGAAAGCCGCACAGCACTTTTAGACAGATATGCTGGTGAGCTGTATTAATGTATCACTTATTAATTCCTCAAGATTTCCTTAAAAAATACGTATTAATCTTGATAGCTTGATTATAATGTAGAAATGTAATATAAAATGAAAGATATATTAAGAAAGCCCTAGAAAAAGGCAGAAGGGAAGGACAAAATGGAGAATATTGATTTGCATGTTGTAATAGCAGACAGTAATGTACAAGACCGTGAAAGTAAAAAGAAAATAATGGAAGGCATGGGGATGAAGGTGGTACTTTCAACAGGTGATGGAAGTAAAGCACTGGAAACAATTAAACAAAAGAGGGTTGATGTTGTTGTAATGGACATGATTCTTCCAGGGGTTGATGGTATTGGAATACTAGAAGAAGTAAACAACAGCAATCAGAAAAACAGGCCCATATTTATCGTAGAAACAGCCCTGCGTATGGAAAATCTAGTGGAACAGGCAATCCAGAGTGGTGCAGACTATTACATGATGAAACCTGTTTCAGGGCAGATGCTGATTAAGCGTATGTACCAGATGGTTGAAAGCAAGTATGGTATGTTGGCTTCGGAAAGAACAGAAGAATTACAAGGAACGCCAGAAAAAGAAAAAACAGAACTTAAGAAAGAGACGGGTTTTAAAACTAAATATACATATTCAGGTGACCTTGAAATGGATATTACCAATATACTATTAGAGATAGGTATTCCTGCACATATAAAGGGATACCAGTATATACGTGAAGGAATTATCATGGCATTTTATGACAGGAATATGCTCCATTATATTACAAAGTTCTTGTATCCTGCGATAGCAAAGAAATATAAAACTACATCAAGCAGCGTAGAACGTACAATACGTCATGCAATAGAAGTTGCATGGAGAAGAGGAAATCTTGAAACATTAGAAGAAGTGTTTGGCAATACAGTGTGTGCAGGCAGGGGAAAGCCAACTAATTCAGAGTTTATGGCATTGCTTACTGACAAGCTCCGTCTTGAATACAGGCAGAGCAACACATAATATTTTTATCTTCCAATATGCAAAGTAAGGGGATGTACAAGCCTGGAAACTTATCCTGGTAAGTTAAAATTTATAATAGTTTACATTTATTTTATATACAAACTTTTAATATAGTTATAAAATAAATAAAAAGGCAATGCGCCGGCATTGCCTTTTTATATTGAAAGTAAAGTGAGGAAATCTTTATGGGAAAGGTTATTGGGATAGATTTGGGCACAACAAACAGCTGTGTTGCAGTATTAGAAGCAGGGGAACCTGTTATAATTGCTAATGCAGAAGGTGGCAGGACAACCCCTTCAATAGTTGCATTTACTGACAGCGGGGAAAGGCTTGTTGGTGATACAGCAAAGAGACAGGCAGCAGTTAATGCAGACAGGACAGTATGTTCAATAAAAAGGCAGATGGGAAATGATTACCATATAAATATTAATGGCAGGAAGTATTCCCCACAGGAAATATCAGCAATTATACTTCAGAAGCTTAAGAAAGATGCAGAAGATTACCTTGGGGAAAGTGTAACTGATGCAGTTATTACTGTGCCAGCATATTTTAATGATGCACAAAGGCAGGCGACAAGGGATGCAGGAAGGATTGCGGGACTGGATGTGAGAAGAATTATAAATGAGCCAACATCAGCAGCACTTGCATATGGGCTTGACCATGGGGAGAGCCAGAAAATCCTTGTATATGACCTTGGAGGAGGTACATTTGATGTATCTGTAATAGAAATAGGTGACAAACTTATTGAGGTACTTGCAACATCAGGTGATAACCATCTTGGCGGTGATGATTTTGACGAACGTATAGTGCAGTACCTTGTAAAAGAATTTAAGCGGACAGAGAAGGTTAAGGCAGAAAAGGATGCTGTTGCAATGCAGCGTATACGTGAAGCAGCAGAAAAGGCTAAAAAGGAACTTTCACAGCTTTCAGAAACCAATGTAAATCTTCCGTTTTTATGGAATGGTAAGGGTGGCGCAAAACATATGGATATAAATATAACAAGGGCTGTGTTTGAGGAACTGGTACAAGACCTTGTAAAAAGAACTGAACAGCCTGTGTTTGATGCGCTTGGGCAGGCAGGCATAACAGCAAGGGATATTGACAAAGTTATACTTGTAGGTGGTTCTACAAGAATTCCAGCAGTACAGGCACTTGTAAAGAATATAACTGGAAAGGAGCCTTGCAGGAACTTGAACCCAGATGAGTGTGTTGCGGCAGGCGCATGTATACAAGGCGGGAAATTCGGTGGTGAGATAATGTCAGGCGCAGCTGGGGATATTATCCTTATGGATGTAACACCGTTGTCACTTTCTATTGAAACAATAGGAGGTGTTGCAACAAAACTTATAGGCAGGAATACACCAATACCTACAAGACAGAGCCAGATATTTACAACAGCAGGCAATTTCCAGACATCTGTTGATATAAAAGTATTCCAGGGTGAAAGGAAGTTTACAAGGGATAACAAACTGCTTGGTAATTTTAAGCTTACAGGTATAAAAAGAGCACCAGCAGGGGTGTCACAGATAGAAGTAAGTTTTGATATTGACGCTAATGGCATTGTAAATGTATCAGCAAAAGACCTGGGTACGGGAAAACAGCAGCAGATTACAATTACATCCAGCTCAAACCTTACAGAAGAAGAGATTGCAAGGGCAGAAAGAGATGCCAGGATGTATGAGTCAGAGGATGCTGCACGCAGGGAAGCAATAGATATAAGAAATAATGCAGAGGCTTACCTGTATAAAATTGAACAGGCTTACCATAATTCAGGAAAGAAACTTGACAGAAGCATACGTTCATCACTTAAAGCAGATTTATCTGAACTTAGGAAGCGTATAGTTAAATCAAAACCAGAGAAAATAACATACCAGCAGGCTGGTGAAATAAGGCAGGCATGGGATAAGCTGCGCCAGACAGCAGAGATGGCGGGATTTGGCGGATAATAGCCAGAATAATATAATATTTGTACAATTTGAGGAATTTTGAAGGCAATATAGAAGTATTTAAAAGAATGGGGAGATAAAATTGGAGTACCGGATTTTAGTTGCGGAAGATGATAAAGGTTTAAACCAGGGAATACGCCTGGCTCTGCAAGGTGAAGGGATTGTATTTGATGCTGCATATACATTAGAAGAAACAAAGTATTTATGGCAGGAAAAAAAGCCTGATATGATTCTTCTTGATGTTAATTTTCCAGATGGGGATGGCTTTAGCTTTTTACGTACTTTGCGCCATTATTCTGATATACCTGTACTTATGGTTACTGCCAATGATATGGAAACTGATGAGGTGGCAGGACTGGCACTTGGTGCAGATGATTATATTACAAAACCATTCAGCCTTATGGCACTGCGGGCACGTGTAGAAAATATAAGGAAACGTGCTTCAAGACAGCCAAGCCAGGTATATGAAGAGGCAGGTTACCGGTTTGATTTTGAAAAACTGGATTTCCGCATAAATGGCATAGAAACCAGTCTTAGTGTGCCAGAGCAGAAGTTGCTTAAGTTATTTGTAACACATCCAGGGCAGACGCTTCCACGTGGAATGTTATTAGAGAGTATATGGAGTGATGGCATGGATTATGTAGATGAAAATGCATTGTCTGTTACAGTAAGCCGTTTACGCAGGAAACTGGAAATAAAGGACAGGCAAAGCCCCATTTCTACAGTGTATGGTATAGGCTATGTATGGAAATATATGGAGGAAGGGAAATGATAATGCCAGGAAAAATAGTTTCAAGGCTAGATAAAATGCTTACAGATGCCATTGATGGTTCTTTTATAGAATCAGATTATGATGAAACAGAACTTTCAAGGCTTGAAAGTAAATTCCGCAGATATCTGGCAGAAAAAGAGCTGGCATCAGAAAAAATACAGGAAGAAAGAAATGTTATTAAAGAACTTGTAACAGATATTTCCCACCAGACAAAAACACCATTATCAAATATCTGCCTGTATACACAGCTTTTAGAGGAAACCTGTACAAAGGACATGCTTCCATATGTGCAGCAAATCCATATGTATGCAGATAAGCTGGAATTTTTAATAAAAGCACTTTCTAAAATCTCAATGTTAGAAAGTAGTATGATAAAATTAAACCCACAAATGTATCCTGTTGCCAGGCTTGTTAATGGTTCTGTAAGTTATGCAAAGTGCATGGCAGACAGAAAGCATATTACAATAGATGTAACAAATAAAGAAGATGCCTGTGCTTTATATGATGAACGCTGGACACATGAAGCTTTGGGAAACTTGCTTGATAATGCAGTCAAATATTCACCTGTGGGAAGTACGGTTACAGTTTCGGTGAAAAATATGGAAATGTTTTCCTGTATAATGGTTGAAGATGAAGGAATTGGGATACCAGAAGAAGAACGTGCACAGATTTTTAAGCGTTTTTACCGTGGCAGGAATGTTACACAGGAAGAAGGGAATGGTATAGGTTTATATTTATCACGTATAATTATCCAAAAGGAAGGAGGATATATTAAAGTATCTTCTGGAAGTAATGGAGGAAGCTGTTTTAGCATGTACCTTCTTAAAAAGCAGTAATATGGAAAGCAGCAGGTGTTTACTTAATAAGGTTAAAATGTTGCAAATGTGTAAGATTCCAGAAAGTTTCTGGAAAGAATAATATGATATAGTCTGTTTATGCAGAGGAAAAATCCTGTATAAGCAGACTTTTTTGGTATTAAGGAAGGAAAAGGAGTGAAAGATTTGAAAAATCTTTCACTCTGCAAAAAATCAGCGCAGAAATCAGCGCAGAAATGAGGGAAAATATGGAAATTCTTAAGACAGAAAACCTTAAAAAATATTATGGTGAAGGTGGGACATGTGTAAAAGCACTGGATGGTATAGATTTTGCTGTGGAAAAGGGGGAGTTTGTATCAATTATTGGAACTTCTGGAAGTGGAAAGTCTACTCTTTTAAATATGCTTGGAGGGCTTGACCGTCCATCTTCTGGCACTGTGGCAGTAGATGGTAAGGATATTTTTTCACTTAAAGAGGAGGCACTGACAATATTCAGGAGAAGAAAAATAGGGTTTGTATTCCAGAGTTTTAACCTTGTACCTGTACTTAATGTTTATGAAAATATTGTGCTGCCAGTTGAGCTTGATGGCAATAAAATAGATAAAAGTTTTGTAGATAATGTTATAAATACACTTGGGCTGGCAGATAAAATTTATGCATTGCCATCACAGCTTTCCGGAGGCCAGCAGCAGAGAGTGGCGATTGCAAGGGCACTTGCATCAAAGCCAGTTATACTTCTTGCAGATGAACCTACAGGAAACCTGGATTCAGTTACAAGCCAGGATGTACTTGGGCTTTTGAAAGTTACAGGTGAGCGTTTTGGACAGACAATAGTTATGATTACACATAATGAAGAAATTGCGCAGATGGCAGACCGTATGGTAAGGATTGAGGATGGAAGGATTGTAAAACAGGCAGGGGGTGTTTTACATGCGTAAGGTTATGAATAACATGGCAGTAAAGCGGCTTGCCGCCAGAGGCTTTATTGCAAGCCGTACACGTAATATTGTTGCAGTTATTGCTATTGTGCTTACAGCTGTACTTTTTACAGCCGTATTTACAATAGGTACAGGAATAACAGAAGATACAGAGCACAGTGCCATGCTGCAGGCAGGAGGGGATGCACATGGTTCTATAAAGAAACTTACACAGGAACAGTATGATATATTAAAAAAGCATCCATTAATTAAAGAATGTGGAAGGGAGATTGTTGTTGCAGATTCAGTTGTTAATTCTGTATTTTTAAAACGCCATGTTGAGATGCATTATCTTGATAAGAATATGTACCCACACTGGTTTATAAATATTATAGACGGAAAAGCACCAGAGAAAGCGGATGAAATACTACTTGACCAGAAGTCTGCAGAGCTCCTTGGGGCAAAACCAGAGCCAGGATGTAAAGTTACACTGGAAATACAGGTACATCCTGAAAGCAATCCTGTAAAACGCACATTTACAATAAGTGGTATTACAGAACCATCCACAGCTATGAATGTAGGTTTTGCAATTGTTCCAGAAGCATATATTAAAAAGTATTCAAAAGAAATTGATGGAAGTGGTGAGATTTACAGTGAAACAGGTAAAATATCTATGTATGTTATATTTGGAAATTCCAGGAAAATACAAGATAAACTTAATGAAGTTATTACAGAAAGTGGTTTTTCAACTGATATGGAATCTGGTAATTATATAGAGTCTAATGCTAACTGGGCATACCTGTCTGGTGGTGCAGAAAGTGACCCAGTAGTAATTATAGGTATTATAGCAGCACTGCTTTTAATAGTAATAGCAGGATACCTGATTATTTATAATATTTTCCAGATTTCAATTATAAATGATATACGTTATTATGGACTTTTAAAAACAATAGGCACAACTGGACGCCAGATTAAAAGGATACTGCGTAAACAGGCATTCTGGCTTTGCCTGGCAGGTACACCAGCAGGGCTTGTGCTTGGTTTTTTTACAGGAAAATTCTTTCTGCCATTAATTTTATATTCAGGCAAGACTAGTGATATGATGGTTGTAACAATATCACCAAAGCCTTGGATTTTTATTTGTGCGGCATTGTTTACTATATTTACAGTATTTATTTCCGAATGGAAACCAGGAAGGATTGCTGCAAAAGTTTCTCCTGTAGAAGCACTGCGTTATACAGGACATGAAAAGCAAAATAAAAAACTTAAGAAAACAACAGATGGTGGGAAGATTATCCGTATGGCATTTTCAAACCTTGGAAGGAATAAGATAAGGACTGCTGTAGTTGTATGTTCACTTTCCCTGACAGTTGTTTTAATGAATAGTGTATATACTGTAACAAACTCTGTTGACAAGGAAGGTTTCTTGTCAAAAATGATTTTAAGTGAAGCTGCTATAGGTAATACTATGTTATTTAATAACATGTATTATTCAAATGACCAGGAACTAGCAAAAGAAGCCAGCCTCTCTGAAAGTTTTATTTCTGCCTGTATGCAGCAGGAGGCATTTTCAGAGGGAGGAAGGATTTACATGGCAGTGAATGGGGCTGCTATGCCAGTAGAAAGCTGGGCGGTTCCAGATTATATTACAAAAAATAAGGATGGTGAACCTGGACGGTATACACCAGAAGGTTTTATACCTTTTGCGGGTTATAGGGATGGGGCATATTATGTAAATATACATGGAATAGAACGTTTTGTCCTTTCTAAAATGACAGTAACAGAAGGGGAAAAGGATAAAGATGTAATATGGGATAAAATGCAGGCTGGCAAATATATTATTTACAGCGTAAATGTAGACGATAACCAGAACGTTATAGATAATGAAGTGAAACATCATGCAGGTGATAAGATTAAATTAAAATATAGTGATAATACTGTAAAAGAATATGAAATTATTTCTGTTGTAAAAAACCATAGTTACAGCCTTACTAACCGTATATATAGTAATTTTTCATATTATACTACTGCAGATGAATTTAAAAAGTACCTTTCTGATGTTTATTTAATGAGTTTTCTACTTGATGTAAAAGAAGGGCAGGAAGACCAGATGGAAGAATTTCTTAAAGGTTATACAGCAAATGAGGAGCCATTAATGTCATATGAGTCAAGGAAGACTTTTGAGGGAAGCTATAATGAAATACTGGGAATGATTACAGCTGTAGGTACAGGGCTGTCTGGAATAATAGGTCTTATAGGCATGCTTAATTTTATAAATGTAATTCTTACAAGTGTGGCAACAAGAAAACGTGAATTTGCAATAATGGAAGCTATTGGAATGACTAAACGCCAGCTTGCAAGAATGTTGTCAGCAGAAGGAGTGTTTTATTCTGTGCTTTCAATAGTATTTTCAATAGTGGCAGGGACACTCTTTTCAGTGCTCGCAATAAGGGCTGTTGGGGAAGGTATATGGTTTATACAATATAAATTTACTTTGCTGCCGGTATTTATAGCTTGTCCAGTTCTTTTGGTATTTGGGCTGTTTGTACCAAGGATAGTTTATAAAATGCGTAAAAAGGAAAGTATTGTGGAACAGATAAGAGAATAGGCAAGGATTATCATTTAATTAATTATTCTGGGGCTTATGGGTGTTTGGAGATTAAATATTTTATAAGTTATGTGGCTCTGGCAATTCCAAAATTTTACTCTTCTTTATGCAATAGTTTCATCAGTAAGAATATGAATTAAGAGGTAAGTTATATAGAATTAAAGTAAGCTACTTATTGCAAAAATGGCAGGATAAATTTCTGCCATTTTTATTATCTGTTAAACATACGTGACTGTGCCCTGTCCAGACTTGACTAAGGCATGTAGTTTAGGGTATAGTATAAGAGTTGTATTAAAAAAGGGAGTTGTGGTTTATTATATGTATACATGGATACAATAATACGTGTATACAATGATACCAAAGTATATTTCTTTATACAATAAAAGCAAATAGTTTTTGCTAAAATATTATACGGAGGTGCTGTTTATGGGTAATGATTCTATGATGGCTTTAAGTGAGAATCTTAATGCACAGTTTGACGGGCTTGTAGAAGAGTGTATGTCATCAAGCCAGATTGATTTAAGCCTTTACCAGGAATATGATGTAAAAAGAGGGCTGCGTGACAGTACAGGGAAGGGAGTGCTTACAGGGCTTACTGAAATCTCTGATGTAACAGGATATGCTGTTGTAGACGGAGTGAAAGAGCCTGCTGACGGGCGTTTGTATTACCAGGGTTATGATGTAAACAGCCTTGTGGGAAATGACATGTCAAAAAGGCATGCTTTTGAAGAAACTACATACCTGCTTTTATTTGGTGAGCTGCCAACAGATTCACAGTTAAAAGTATTTGTTGATGTGCTTGAAAGCCTTGAGGAACTGTCTGGGACATTTGTACGTGATGTAATTATGAAAGCACCAAGTGCAAACCTTATGAATGGGCTTCAGAAAAGCGTGCTTACGTTATATTCATATGACTCCAGTCCTGATGATATATCAGCATCAAACGTACTTAGGCAGTCATTACAGTTAATAGCTAAGCTTCCGCTTATATCTGTTTATAATTACCATGCATACCGCCACTTTACTTATTTTGATAATCTTGTAATAAAACCACCTGTACATGGGCTTTCTATTGCAGAAAATATATTGCATATGTTAAGACCAGACGGTCATTATACACAGCTTGAAGCAAGGGTTCTTGATGCAGCACTTGTACTTCATGCAGAACATGGTGGTGGTAATAATTCTACATTTACTAACCATGTAGTAACTTCATCAGGAACAGATACATATTCAGCAGTTGCTGCTTCAATAGCCTCACTAAAAGGCCCACGCCATGGCGGTGCCAATCTGAAAGTACAGCAGATGTTTAAAGAGCTGCATGAAAATGTTAGTGATTTGGCAGATGAAGATGAAATAAGGGACTATCTTAAAAAGATATTAAGAAAAGAAGCATTTGACGGTTCAGGGCTTATATATGGCTTAGGCCATGCAGTATATACTTTGTCAGACCCACGTGCAGTTATTCTTAAAGATTATGCAAGTAAACTTGCAAAGGCAAAGGGAGAGGATGCAGTTAATGAGTACCTGCTGCATACAGTGGTTGAACGTATTGCAAAAGAGCTTATAATGGGCAGAAACCATGTATTAAAACCTGTATGTGCCAATGTTGATTTTTATAGTGGGTTTATATATTCAATACTTGGTATACCAGAAGAACTTTTTACCCCTTTATTTGCTGTTTCCAGGATTTCAGGATGGAGTGCACACCGTCTTGAAGAAATCGTAAACAGAGGAAAGATTATACGTCCTGCATATAAGTACGTTGGCTGCCATAAAGAGTTTATGGAACTGGACAAGAGGCAATAGCCTGGTTTTATGACAATAAAGGTTTACAATAAACCATATTTATTAAGGAGAGATAATATGTTATCAACAAGCACTATTGCGGTATTAGTTGCATTTGTACTTTATTTGTTGGTTCTGGTTGGCATAGGTATATGGTCAATGAAGAAAACTTCAAGTACAGAAGATTATTTCCTTGGCGGCAGGGGTCTTGGCGGCTGGGTTGCAGCACTGTCTGCACAGGCATCAGATATGAGCGGATGGCTGCTTATGGGGCTGCCTGGTTCAATATATGCGCTGGGCACAGGACAGGCGTGGATTGCCATAGGTTTATTTATAGGAACTGTCTGTAACTGGCTGTTTATTTCTAAAAGGCTCAGGCGTTATACGATTGTTGCTAATAACTCCATGACACTGCCTGAGTTTTTTGAAAACAGGTATCATGACAAGAAAAAGATACTTTTAACAATATCATCTGTTGTAATTGTAATATTCTTTCTTGTATATACAGCTTCGGCACTAGCTTCAGGAGGCAAGCTCTTTAATGCTGTATTTGGAATTGACTACCATATTGCGCTTGCAATAGGCGCAGTTGTAATATTGATATATACATTTCTGGGAGGTTTCCTTGCTGTATGTACTACTGATTTTATCCAGGGCATGCTTATGCTTGTTGGTTTAATGGTAGTTCCAATATTTGCATATTCATTTATTGACGGAAGTTTTGAGGAACAGATTATAGCAAGCGGGATAAACGGGGATTATAACAGTTATATGAGCCTTTTTTCAAATGGAGGCAAACCATACAGGTTTATTGATATCCTTTCACAGCTTGCCTGGGGTCTTGGTTACTGCGGCATGCCGCATATACTTGTACGTTTTATGGCAATAAAGAGTGAGAAAGAGATTAAGAAATCAAGTGCCATTGCAATTATATGGTGTTTTATGTCACTTGTTGCTGCCTGTATTATAGGTGTTCTTGGCAGGGCTTATTTTGGAAGTGATGTACTTGCAGATTCTGAAAATGTATTTATACAGATGATAAATAATGTGTTTAACAATAAGCTGGCACTTCCATTTATTGGTGGTATTTTTATATGCGGAATACTTGCTGCAATTATGTCTACAGCAGATTCACAGCTTTTAGTCTGTGCATCTTCCGTTTCAAAAGACATTTATAAAAATATTATAAAACCAGATGCCAGTGATAAAAAGGTACTCCAGATAAGCAGGGTTACAGTTATAGTAGTTGCTATACTTGCATTTATAATAGCATGGAACCCTGAAAGCAGCATAATGGGTCTTGTATCTGATGCATGGGCAGGGCTTGGCTCTGCATTTGGTCCGCTTGTTGTGGCATCACTTTTCTGGAAAAGGACAAATATTTATGGTGCTGTAGCAGGAATTTTATCAGGAGGACTTACAGTAATTATATGGGATTACCTGCCAGTTGCCGGTGGACAGACGATATATGCAGCAACAGGTATTTATTCACTTTTGGTTGGTTTTGTAATTAGCTTTTTATTTATAATTGTTGCCAGTCTTTGCACAAAAGCCCCAGATAAAGATATTCTTGCTGAATTTGAAAAAGCTAAAGAATCTGTAGAAATATAAAAATAATTTATATTTATTAACAGGATAAACAAAATAATAAAAATAAATTCCGGAATAATATTTTTTCCTTGTGTCATACTAATGTTGCAAGTTAATTATTAGTATAACAGAAAAGGAGAAGATATATGAGAAAGAAATTTTATGTATTAATTGCGGCTATGTCATTATCAGTCATGCTTCTTGGCGGATGTGGCAATACAAATAATAATAACTCTGCTACATCCCCTGAAACATCAGATGCCCCTGGTGATAATAATGGCGCTGGTGACAATAATAACAATAATAATAATGGAACCAATGATAATGGTGGTGTTGTGGATGATATTGAAGATGGCGCAGAAGACATTATGGATGGTGCAGATGATGCTGTAGATGACCTGACAGGTGATGATAATGACACTACAAATAATGGTACTGCAGGTAATGGCACTACAGGTAATGTAAATGGTACAGGTGCAGATACCAATAATGATAATATTGACAATAATAACAACAATAATAATGGAAATGGTACAACAAATAAAACAGATGACAATAATGGGACAACAACTGATAAGAAGAAACGGTAAGCATTTTTAATATTTTTATGCCAGTCCTTTGGATAGTAGTATATTTTATATAAGCATACTATGTGTCCAGAGGGCTGTTTTATATCTGCAAAAAGTGGTTTCTGCCTGTATTACAAAAACATAGAAATTTCACATTTTATAAAAAAGGAAATAACAAATGAGTGTCGAATAAATATATTAGACAGGTTTCTGGCTTAATATTACATATGCCATGTACAGGCATCCAGCCAGAGGGAAGGAGGGGCTTTATGCCATGGTATACAGATGAGCAGATTGAAGAAGTAAGGGCTGCCAATGATATTGTAAATGTTATTGGCAGCTATGTAAAACTTAAGCGTTCAGGTGGAAGTTATACAGGGTTATGCCCGTTCCACAATGAGAAGACCCCTTCCTTTTCAGTAAACCCCACAAGGCAGATGTATAAATGCTTTGGCTGTGGTGCAGGCGGCAGTGTAATAACATTTATTATGGAATATGAGAACTATACATTCCAGGAAGCTATGGAAGCACTTGCAGAAAGAGCAGGAATAACCCTTAAGAAAAGGGAAATGGACAAGGAGCATAAAGAACAGGAAAGCATCAGGATGCAGCTTCTTGAGATAAACAGGAAAGCAGGGGGGTATTATTATGCAAAGCTTAAGTCCCCACAAGGCAAGACAGGATATGAATACCTTGCATCCAGAGGAATTACAGATGAGACAATAAGGCATTTCGGGCTTGGGTATGCAGGACAGGGAGGCGGTGAACTGTACAGGTTCCTGCGGCATGAAGGGTATAGTGATGCTATCCTTAAAGAAACAGGACTTTTTAAAATGGATGAACGGGGTGTCTATGACAAGTTCTTTAACAGGGTAATATTTCCAATAATGGATGTAAACAGCAGGGTTATAGGTTTTGGAGGAAGGGTTATGGGTGATGCGAAGCCAAAATACCTTAATTCGCCTGAAACAAAGCTGTTTGATAAAAGCAGAAATCTTTTTGGACTTAATTATGCAAAGCTTGGCAAGAATAAGAATATGATACTCTGTGAGGGATATATTGATGTAATTGCCCTTCAACAGGCAGGCTTTACTAATGCTGTTGCATCGCTTGGTACTGCATTTACAATACAACAGGCAGGAATTATTAAAAGGTATACAGATGAAGTGCTCCTTACTTATGACAGTGACCAGGCAGGGCGGAAAGCGGCACTCCGTGCAATTCCTATGCTCCGGCAGGCAGGGATTAATGCAAGGGTGGTTAATATGGAGCCTTATAAAGACCCAGATGAATTTATAAAAGGGCTTGGGGCAAATGAATTCAGGAAACGCATGGAGGAGGCAGAGAACAGTTTCTTTTTTGAAACAGGCATGGCAAGAAAAGAATATGATGTATCTGACCCGGAACAAAATACAAAGTTTTACCATGCTGTAGCAAAGATGCTGCTGGAATTTGAAGACAAAGTACAGCGTGAAAATTATCTTGAGGCAGTTGCGGCAAAGTATGCACTGCGCCGTGATGACCTGAAAAGCCTGGTGATACGTTATGGAACAAGCTTTCCAGGAAATACGGCCACAGCAGATATCCGGCGTCCTGCTGCTGCAATAAAAAATAAAGAAGGAAATAAAGGAATTAGTTATTCATATAAGCTTCTGCTTTCATTAATAATAGAAAGACCTGGTTTATATAAACAGATAAAAGATATTGTGCAGGCAAAAGACTATTTTGGTGAACCTTACAGCCAGGTTGCCAGGATGCTTTATGGTCAGCTTGAAGAGGGAAGGCTTGAACCTGCAAGGATAATAAACCATTTTAGTGAAGCAGATGTACAAAATACAGTAGCAGATATCTTCCAGACAGGATTTGCAGCAGATATGGGTAATGATGAGCTTGAAAAGGCACTTAATGAACTGGTAATCCATATAAAAGAGTACAGTATAGATAAACGTACAAGGGAACTTACAGACCTGAATGAGCTAAAAGGGCTTATACAAGAGAAGAAAGCTCTGCAAACACCAGCAAAATTGCATATTTATCTGAAAGATGGTTAAAGTATAGCGTAAGGATAAGAAAGGAAGGAACACTATGGCAACAGGAAGAGAACCAGCAAAAGATATTAGAAAAGAACCAGAAAATACAATAGAAAAGGCTGCTGCTGGAAATAAAAGAAAGGTACAGGGCAGAGGCACAAAGCCTGCAAAGAAAAATCCAGATGCAATAGAAGAAGAAAAGAAAAGGTTCCAGCGGAAACTTATAGCATTAAAAGAGCTTGCTAAAAGCAAAAGGAATGTACTGGAGCTTGCAGAAATAAATAATTTCCTTGCAGATGTAGAACTTGATGAAGAAAAGACAGAAAGGGTAATAGAGTTTCTTGAAGCAAGCGGGGTAGATGTCTTAAGGATATCTGATGATAAAGATACTGATGATGATATGATACTTGAGCTTGAGGCAAGTGGTGAAGTTCCTGATGAGGAAGAAATAGAAAATATTGATTTGTCAGTTCCTGACGGAGTAAGTATAGAAGATCCTGTACGTATGTACTTAAAAGAGATAGGAAAAGTGCCACTGCTTTCAGCGGAAGAAGAGGTAGAACTTGCTAACAGAATGGAAGCAGGCGATATGGAAGCTAAGAAAAAGCTTGCAGAAGCAAATCTCCGTCTTGTTGTAAGTATTGCTAAAAGATATGTTGGACGTGGCATGTTGTTTCTTGACTTAATACAGGAAGGAAATTTAGGGCTTATTAAGGCAGTAGAAAAATTTGATTATAGAAAAGGATTTAAGTTCAGCACTTATGCTACATGGTGGATACGCCAGGCAATTACAAGGGCTATAGCAGACCAGGCGAGGACTATACGTATACCTGTCCATATGGTTGAGACAATTAATAAGTTTGTAAGGGTACAAAGACAGCTTTTACAAGAACTTGGACGTGAACCATATCCAGAAGAAATTGCCAAATATATGAATATGCCTGTTGACAGGGTGCGTGAAATACAGAAGATTTCCCTTGAACCAGTTTCCCTTGAAACCCCTATAGGCGAAGAAGAAGACAGCCACCTTGGTGACTTTATACAAGATGATAATGTACCTGTACCAGCAGAAGCTGCAGCATTTACCCTTTTAAGGGAACAATTAGAAGAAGTATTAGGGACTCTTACTGAAAGGGAGCAGAAGGTATTAAAACTGCGCTTTGGACTGGAAGACGGGCGTGCAAGGACACTGGAAGAAGTTGGTAAGGAATTTAAAGTAACACGTGAGCGCATCCGCCAGATAGAAGCCAAAGCTCTGCGTAAATTAAGGCATCCTAGCAGAAGCCGTAAGCTTAAGGATTATCTTGAGTAAAAATGGTAAAAAGGGGCAGAAACCAAGAAAGGCTTAAATGTATTGCTTCTAATGTAAAATCTGGCGGGATAGTAGCAGACATAGGATGCGACCATGCATTTACCTCTATATACCTTGTAGAAGAAAAGCTTGCTAGAGGCGCTATTGCAATAGATATTAATAAAGAACCTTTAAAAAGGGCATGGCAGCATATACAAGAATCTGGCATGGAAGAATATATTTCTGTAAGGCTTTCTAATGGCGCCAGAGGATTAAAGAAGGGTGAAGCAGATACAATCCTTATAAGCGGCATGGGTGGTGCACTTATTGCTAGTATACTGGAAGAAAGCATTAATATAATAAAAGATGCAAAAGAACTTGTGCTTTCACCACAGTCAGAAATATATATTGTACGCCATTTCCTGCATGACAATGGATTTAAAATAGTAAGTGAAGAAATGGTTAAGGAACAGGGGAAGTTTTATGTAGTTATAAGGGCTGTGCCTGGAAGCCAGCATTATAAAGATGAATCTGGATATATATATGGGGAATATCTAATAGAAAATAAAAACAAAATTTTAGAAGAATTTCTTTTAAAAGAACAGAAACGGACAGGCAGTATATTAGACAGCCTGGCTTCAGCCAGTGGAAGTGCTGCTGTAAAAGAGAGAAAAGATACATTATTAAAAGAGTACAATATGATAAAAGGTATTCTTAAGAAAATAAACCTGCATCTATAAAAGAGAGGTATAATAATGGTAAAAGTTAAGGTAAATGGTGTAGCAAAGGAATATAATGACAATATTACATATGGGGAACTTGCAGAAGAATATAAGGATGTATGCATTTATGATATAATACTCGCAAGGTGCGGCGGAAAGCTTATGGAACTTAATAAACGCATAAGCCAGGACTGTGAAGTGGTATTTCTTGATACATCATATGACAGCGGGCACAAAACTTATATAAGAGGTGTAACGCTTCTGATGCTTAAGGCATTCTATGATATAGCAGGTGAAAGCCTTAAAAATATTTTTGTAAAACATGCAATAGGTGACAGCATATATTGTGAAACTGAGGGGATTAAGCTTACACAGGAGCTTATAGCTAAAGTAGAGGACAGGATGCATTACCTTGCAGAAAAAGACCTGCCTATTGGAAAGCGTTCTGTTGATACAGAGGATGCAGTAAGTATTTTTGAAGATTATGGAATGTATGACAAAAAAGAACTTTTTGAGTTCCGCCGTGTATCAAAAGTAAATATATATACTTTAGACGGGTTTGAGGATTATTATTATGGTTATATGCCAGCCTCTACAGGTGTGCTTAAATATTTTGGGCTGCAGCTTTATGACAGGGGTTTTGTTATAAATATGCCAAACAGGAAGACACCAGACCAGCTGGATGAATACAAGCCACGTCCAAAGCTTTTTAAGACACTGCAGGAGTCATGTGACTGGGGAAAGATGGCTGGCGCTGATACTGTAGGTGCACTGAATAAAGTAATATCACAAGGCGGGATATCATCACTAATACTTGTACAGGAGGCTCTCCAGGAAAAGAAGATTGCAGGTATAGCAGAAGAGATAGCTTCTGACAGAAGCAAAAAGTTTGTAATGATAGCAGGACCTTCTTCATCAGGGAAAACTTCATTTTCAAACAGGCTGTCAGTGCAGTTAAGGACATTTGGCATAAAGCCACGTATAATTTCGCTTGACAACTATTTTAAGAACAGGGAAGATACCCCAAAAGATGAGAATGGCAATTATGATTTTGAGTGCCTTGAAGCAATAGATTTAGAGTTGTTTAATTCAGATATGGCAACAATGCTTAATGGAGGCATTGCAGAACTTCCAGAGTTTAATTTCCGCACAGGTAAGCGTGAATATAAAGGGAATTTTATGAAGCTTGACAAGGATGACATATTTGTTATAGAGGGAATTCACGGGCTTAATGACGGGCTTTCATATTCATTGCCAAAAGAGAGCAAATTTAAAATATATATAAGTGCACTCGCACAGCTTAATATTGATGAACATAACAGGATTTCAACTACTGACGGCAGGCTTATAAGGAGGCTTACAAGGGATGCACGCACAAGAGGGACACAGGCAGCAAAGACAATAGCTATGTGGCCTTCTGTAAGAAGAGGTGAAGACAGGTATATATTCCCGTTCCAGGAAGAAGCGGATGTTATGTTTAATTCATCGTTAATTTATGAGCTTGCAGTTTTAAAACCTTATGCAGAGGCATTGCTTTTTGGCATACCAAAAGATGTGCCAGAGTATATAGAAGCCAAAAGGCTTTTAAAATTCCTTGATTATTTTATAGGCATAAGCAGTGAAGATATACCAAAAAATTCACTATTGCGTGAATTTGTGGGAGGAAGCATATTCAACGTATAACTGGAATGTTGCATTATACGTAATAAAACTAAGGTGGACAAAGTCCGTTTTGCAGAAATGAGGAGAAATATGGCAGTTATTATTGATGGAAAGAAAGTTTCCCAGGAAATAAAGGACGAAGTAAAGGAAAAAGTGGCAGCATTAAAGGAGAAGGGAATAGAAGTTACCCTTGCCGTTATACAGGTTGGCAATGACCCAGCTTCCACAGTTTATGTAGGTAACAAGAAAAAGGCATGTGAATATACAGGAATACGTTCACTTGCATATGAAATACCAGAAGATACAACAGAAGAAGAGCTTCTTAAACTTGTATGTTCACTAAATGACAGGGAGGATGTGGATGGAATACTTGTGCAGCTTCCGCTTCCTCCACATATTAATGAAGATAAAGTAATACAGACAATAAGCCCTGAAAAGGATGTTGATGGTTTCCATCCCCAGAGTGTAGGGGCATTGAGCACTGGACAGCCTGGTTTTATATCATGTACACCAGCAGGTATTATAGAACTGCTTAAACGTTATAATATACAGATAGATGGCAGGGAATGTGTTGTTATAGGCAGAAGCAATATTGTTGGAAAGCCAGTTGCAATGCTTTTATTACGTGAAAACGGGACAGTTACAGTGTGCCATTCACATACTGCGGATTTAAAAGAAGTGGCAAAGAGGGCAGATATCCTTATTGTAGCAATAGGGAAGGCAAAATTTGTGACAGATGAATATATTAAAGATGGTGCTGCGGTTATTGATGTAGGCATGGACAGGGATGAGAATGGAAAACTCTGTGGAGATGTTGATTTTGAAAGCGTTGTAAGTAAGGCAGGGGCAGTGACACCTGTACCAGGGGGTGTAGGACCTATGACAATAGCTATGCTTATGTGCAACTGTGTGTATGCAGCAGGTCTGCGCAGGCGTGTTTAAAAATAGTAAGTGTACCAATTAGTATAAAATGAAGAAAGGCTGGTTATCAGCGTGGATATTTATTTTGTTTCTCTTGGCTGTGACAAGAACCTGGTTGACAGTGAAATGATGGTAACATCTTTGAGACAGTCAGGATATAATATAATATATGATGCATGCAGGGCAGATGTAATTGTTGTAAATACATGTTGTTTTATTGGTGATGCAAAAGAAGAAAGCATAAATACGCTTATTGAAATGGCAAGATATAAAGAAGAAGGAAAGTGCCAGCTGCTTGTTGCTGCTGGATGTCTTGCCCAGCGTTACCATGAAGAGATAAAAAAGGAACTGCCAGAAGTTGATGTAATTATTGGTACGACAGCTTATGAAAGCCTTATTGCAAGTATAGAAAAGGCACTAGGAAAAGGTGTAGTGCCAGCTGTTATAGAAAGTTTAAGAAGTGTTGATTACCTGCCAGAACAATTTACATACAGGGAAGCTATGTCTGGTGGTGGATATGCTTATCTTAAGATTGCAGAAGGCTGTGATAAATGCTGTACTTACTGTATTATACCTAAGGTGAGGGGAAAGTACAGGAGTGTGCCTTTGGATAACCTTGTTGCACAGGCAGAAAACCTTGCAGAAAAAGGTATAAGTGAACTTATTCTTGTTGCACAGGAAACTACCCTGTATGGCAGTGACATATATGGTAAAAAGAGCCTGCCAGAACTTCTAGAAAGGCTGTCTGCAATAGAAGGTATCAAGTGGATAAGGATATTATATTGCTATCCAGAGGAAATAACAGACGAGCTGGTGGATGTAATAAAACGGCTGCCTAAAGTATGCCATTACCTTGATATACCTGTACAGCATGGGGCAGATACGGTGCTTAAACGTATGGGAAGACGTACAAACAGGGCAGAACTTGAAAAAATAATAGGAAAGCTGCGCAACAGCATACCAGATATAGCACTTAGGACAACTATAATTACTGGTTTCCCTGGTGAAACAGAAGAGGAATTTAAAGAACTTAAGGATTTTGTAAAGAAGATGGAATTTGACAGGCTTGGGGTATTTACTTATTCACAGGAAGAAGATACACCAGCAGCAGAAATGGCAGGACAGATACCAGAAGAGGTAAAAGAGTCAAGACGCAATGAGATAATGGAGATACAGCAGCAGATTGTATTCAGTAAGAGTAAATCACTGGCTGGAAGCCAGATGGATGTAATTACTGAAGGATATCTTCCAGAGGAAGAAGTATATATATGCAGGACATACAGGGATGCTCCAGACGTGGATGGTTATGTTTTTGTATCTACAGACTGGCAGCTTATGTCTGGGGAGTTTATAAAAGTAGAAATTACAGGTTCAGATGGATATGACCTGGCAGGTGAGGTATTAGAATAAGGGATATGCCATGCAGAAAGGAGAATTTTATGAATTTACCTAATAAAATTACAATGCTACGTATAATTATGATTCCTTTCTTCGTATTTTTTATGCTCACAGACCTTGTAGAGTATTCAAATTACATAGCCGTCCTGATATTTATAGTGGCAAGCCTTACAGATACATTGGATGGCTATATAGCACGTAAATATAACCTTGTATCAAATTTTGGCAAATTTATGGACCCGCTGGCAGACAAACTTTTAGTAAGTTCTGCCCTTATATGCTTTGTTTCTATACCTGGCAATCCTATGCCAGTGTGGGGTGTTATAATAATAATAAGCAGGGAGTTTATAATAAGCGGGTTCAGGCTGGTTGCCTCAGATGCAGGTGTGGTACTTGCAGCAAGCTGGTGGGGAAAAATCAAAACAATAACACAAATGGTTATGTCCATATTGCTTATAGTGGACCTGGATGGTACTGTTATTAATATAACAGAGCTTGTATTTATATATGCTGCAATAATACTTACAGTAGTATCACTTATGGATTACCTTATAAAGAACTGGAAGATAATGCAGGATGGAAATATGTAACCTTTACCACATTATACAGTTATAAATATTAATAAATCTATTTGGAGGGAATTCATGGAAATTGCAGAAGAACTTGTAAAACTTCTTAAAAAGCAGAAACTTCATATTTCAACAGCAGAGTCACTTACAGGTGGTATGCTTGCATCATCTCTTGTTGATGTAGCTGGTGCTTCAGATGTATTTGAAGAAGGATATATAACTTATTCAGATGCAGTAAAACATAAAGTACTTGGTGCCAGTGAAGAAGACTTAAAAGAATACACTGCGGTAAGCAGTGTTATTGCAGGCCAGATGGCAGAAGGGGCTGCAAAGGTATCTGGTTCAGATATTACCATTGCAACCACAGGTTATGCAGGACCAGGTGCAGCAGAAGACGGGACACCAGCAGGAACAGTATATATAGGCGTATTTTATAATGGAGAAACTGATATAAGGAAATTCTGCTTTGATGGCAGCAGGAATGATGTACGTAAGCAGACAGTTGATGAGGCAATAAAGCTGGCATTACAGAAATTAACCTGATGGAGGAAAACATTGGAAAAAAAGAGGGAAGTTATTGTAACAGGGGGCGGCGCAGCAGGAATGATGGCAGCTGTAGCAGCAGCAGATGCAGGCGCAGAAGTTATTCTTATAGAGAAGAATGAAAAGCCTGGCAAGAAACTTTATATAACAGGAAAAGGCAGGTGTAATGTCACAAATAACAGTGACATACAGAACCTGCTTCTTCATGTTGTGTCAAACCCCAAGTTTTTATATAGTGCATTTTCTGTATTTTACAGCAAGAAATTAATGGATTTTCTGGAAAGTGAAGGGCTAAAACTTAAAACAGAACGTGGAGGCAGGGTATTTCCTGTTTCGGATAAATCTTCTGATGTTATCAGGACATTTAGAAATGCACTTGAAAAAAGAAATGTTAAAGTTTATTATAATGCAAAAACCAGAAAGGTAAATACAAAAGATGGTGTATTTAAAAGTGTAAATATAGAGTGTACAGATGACAGTGGCAACAGGGAAATAAGAGAAATTGGTGCAGATGCGGTTATAATTGCAACAGGTGGCATTTCATACCCTTTAACAGGGTCAACAGGTGATGGCTACAAATTTGCAGAACATACAGGACATAAAGTTAAAGAAGCTTCACCATCACTTGTTCCAGTAAATATCAAAGAGGGCTTTGCAAAAGAGCTGCAAGGTCTTTCATTGCGTAATGTAGAACTATCCCTGGTGGATGGCAGAAAAGTTCTATATAAAGAAATGGGTGAGATGATTTTTACCCATTTTGGGATAAGCGGGCCACTGGTGTTGTCTGCAAGCAGTTATTTATCTGGAAAGGACATACAGAAAATGAAGTTTGTGCTTGATTTAAAGCCTGCACTTACAATACAACAGCTTGATGCCAGGATATCCAGGGATTTCAGTGAATTTAAGAACAGTTATTTTAAAAACAGCCTTGGAAAGCTTCTGCCAGCAAAGCTTATACCAGTAATAACTAGATTGTCTGGAATAGATGCGGATAAAAAGGTTAATTCAATTACCAGACAAGAAAGGACAGGGCTTGCAAGCCTTTTGAAAGAGCTTGTAATGACACCAGAAAGCCTCAGGGGTTTTGATGAGGCAATTATTACAAAAGGAGGGGTTATGGTAAAAGAAATTAACCCTTCCACAATGGAATCAAAGAAAGTAAAAGGAATGTATTTTGCAGGAGAAGTAATTGATACTGATGCAATGACTGGTGGTTATAACCTGCAGATAGCATGGTCAACAGGATACCTTGCCGGGATATCCGCAGCAACTTGGAATACGCAAAAAGCAGCGCAGAAATGAGGGGAAATATGTACAATATAGCAATTGACGGTCCAGCAGGTGCTGGAAAAAGCACAATAGCAAGGATGGCAGCAGAGAAACTTGGTTTTATATATGTTGATACAGGTGCAATGTACAGGGCAATGGCGCTTTATTTTATAAGAAATGGCATAAGCAGCAGTGATGAGGAAGCAATAGAGGCAGCATGTAAAGATATAAATATTTCTATAGAATACCAGGACGGGGAGCAGGTAGTCCTGTTAGGCAGCGAGAATGTCAATGCGTTTATAAGGACAGAAGAAGTAAGCATGATGACATCAGATATTTCCAAGTATGCAGCAGTAAGGGAAAAGCTTCTTGATGTGCAGAGAAATCTTGCAAGAACCAAAGATGTAATAATGGATGGGCGTGATATAGGCACATGTGTGCTTCCAGATGCAGGTACCAAGATTTACCTTACTGCAAGTGCCAGTGAAAGGGCAAGGCGCAGGTATAAAGAATTAGAAGCAAAGGGAGTCCCATGTGATTTAGAGAAGACAAAACAGGATATAATCTTAAGGGATGAACAGGATATGAACAGGGAGATTTCCCCGCTCAGGCAGGCAGAAGATGCTGTTTTGCTTGATTCTTCAGATTTGTCAATAGAAGAAGCAGTAAGTGCTGTTATAGACATATATAATAAAAAAAGGGGATAATTACCAGTAATGAGAAAAGTCAAAGTTGCAAAAAGCGCAGGTTTCTGTTTCGGGGTTAAACGTGCAATAGACATGGTGTATGAAGAAGCGGCAAAAGGTGGAAAAGTATATACACTTGGACCAGTTATCCATAATGAACAGGTAGTGTCTGACCTTGAAAGTAAAGGAGTAAAAGTTGTGGACAATATAGAAAGCCTGGATGCAGGCCAGGACACTACAGTTATTATACGTTCACATGGCGTTCCAGAAGAAATAATTAACAGGCTTAAAGAGAAAAATATACGCATAGTTGATGCAACATGTCCTTTTGTTTCCAAAATACACCATATAGTAAAGGAAAAATATAATGAAGGTTACCATATAGTTGTTATAGGTAATGCAAAACACCCTGAAGTAGAGGGAGTATGTGGCTGGTGTGGCAATTCTGCTGATGTTATTGGAAGTGTGGAAGAAGCAGGGAAATACAGTAATTATAAGGATAAAAAATTGTGTGTTGTGTCCCAGACGACATTTAATTACAAGAAATTTCAAGATATAGTTGATATTTTAGTGAAAAAGAGTTATGATATAGTTGTTATGAATACAATTTGCAACGCTACCGAAGAGCGTCAGACAGAAGCGGGTACTATTGCGAGGCAATCCGACGCGATGTTAGTAATAGGTGGAAAACATAGTTCGAACACTCAGAAATTGTTTGAAATATGCAAAAGGGTATGTCCGGACACGTATTTTATACAGACACTTGATGACCTGGATTTGAAGAAACTTCAATCTTTTCGTAGCGTGGGTATTACTGCCGGGGCTTCAACCCCGAATAATATTATTAAGGAGGTTCAATCATATGTCAGAAGTGAACAATGAATTTGAACAATTATTGGAAGAAACATTAGTAACAATCCACAATGGGGAGATTGTAGAAGGGACAGTTATCAGCGTTAAGGAAGATGAAATCGTTTTAAACATTGGTTACAAAGCTGATGGTATTATTACCAGGAATGAATATAGTAACCAGTCAGGTATCGACCTTAGGGAAGTAGTAAAAGAAGGCGATACAATGAGCGCAAAAGTTCTTAAAGTCAATGATGGCGAAGGACAGGTTGTCCTTACCTACAAGCGCCTGGCGATGGAGAAGAGCAATGAGCGCATAAGGGAAGCATATGAGAACAAAGAAGTGCTTAAAGCTACAGTTTCAGCCGTACTTGCTGGTGGTTTAAGCGTAGTGGTTGATGAAACAAAGGTATTTATCCCTGCAAGCCTTGTGTCAGATACTTATGAGAAAGACCTTTCAAAGTATGCAGGACAGGAGATAGAATTTATTATTAGTGAGTTTAATCCTAAGAAGAGAAGGATTATCGGTGACAGGAAGCAGCTTCTTATTGCGGAGAAGAAGAAACTCCAGGAAGAGTTGTTTGCAAGGATAAATGTTGGTGATACAGTAGAAGGTACAGTTAAGAACCTTACAGATTTTGGTGCATTTATTGATTTAGGCGGGGCAGACGGGCTTCTCCATATTTCAGAAATGTCATGGGGACGTGTTGAAAATCCTAAAAAGGTATTTAGTGTTGGTGACAAGACAAAAGTCCTTATTAAAGATATAAAAGATGATAAAATTGCACTCAGCCTTAAATTTGAAGACCAGAACCCATGGCTTGATGCTGATGAGAAATACAGCGTAGGTTCAGTAGTAAAAGGAACTGTTGCAAGAATGGCTGACTTTGGTGCATTTATTGAACTTGAACCTGGTGTAGATGCATTATTACATGTTTCACAGATTTCAAAAGAGCATGTTGATAAGCCATCAGATGTATTAAAGACAGGACAGGAGATAGAGGCTAAGGTAGTTGATTTTAACAAAGAAGACCATAAAATTAGTTTAAGTATAAAAGCTTTATTAAATGATTCACAGACGGATGAAGAGCCTGCCAGTGAAGATGTAACTGAGTAATTAATTTTTTCGCCAATCCGTAATAAGCGGATTGGTGTTTTTTTATTAAAGATGGTAGAAATTAAATATAGAGTAATTTCTATTGCTTAAACAGAATAATCTAATCTTAAAGATATACTGGTATTGTCTTTTAGTGTTTGGATAACAGGAATGTCTGTATATCTTTGTAAGGCAGTGGGAGAAGAAATATTCTTTTTAAAGGGTTAGAAAACAAGGGGGTTTTATAATGGGTGATTATGAAAAGTTTAAAACAAAAGTGTACCAGCTTACTAAGATAGATTTAAGCTGCTACAAAGAAAGACAGATGAAAAGACGTATAGATTCTCTTATTTCCAAAAGAAAAATCAGTTCATATGATGAATATATAAATGCTATTTCCAAAGATAAAGAACTTCTTGAAGAATTTGTAGCATACCTTACAATAAATGTATCGGAATTTTACCGTAATCCAGAGCAGTGGCAGTTGCTGGAGAACGAAATATTTCCATATTTATTTGAAAAATTTGGAAGCAGTAATATAAAAATATGGAGTGCTGCATGTTCCACAGGGGATGAACCATATACACTTGTTATGCTTCTTGCAAAGTTTATCCCAATAAACAGGATAAAAATTATTGCAACTGATATAGATAAACAGGTTCTTGAAAAGGCACATATAGGAATATATGATGAAAAGAGCTTGAAAGGCCTTCCTAAAGAATACATTACAAAATATTTTACTAAAGTAAGTGCAAGAAGTTACCAGATTTCAGAAGATATAAAGAAATGTGTTGAATTTAAGCAGCATAATCTTTTAAAGGATACATATCCTACGGGCTGCAATATGATTGTCTGCCGTAATGTAATGATATATTTTACAGAAGAGGCAAAAGATGAAATCTATAAAAAGTTTAATGATTCACTTAAAAAAGATGGAATACTTTTTGTAGGCAGCACAGAACAGATTATTTCCCCAGGAGAATCAGGCTTTTCAACTTATAAATCATTTTTCTATAAGAAGATGTAGTAATTTGACAGAAATAATATTTGGGCAGGTTTAAGACCTGCCTTTATCTTTATATATTATTGCCAGAAATGGAGGAAATAATGCGTATTATTAGTTTAATAGAAGATACAGAAGGTATACAAGGCTGTGTTTCTGAGCATGGACTTAGTATTTATCTGGAAACAGCAAAGCATAAAATACTTTTAGATTTTGGAGCATCTGCCAGGACATTGGAAAATGCAAAAAATCTAGGCATTGATTTAAGCAAAATTGATATTGCCATATTAAGCCATGGACATTATGACCATTCGGGAGGAATACTGCCATTTATAGAAATAAACCCGGATGTAGTAATTTATATGCAGGAACCTGCAGGAAATGCTTATTACCATATAAGTGGCGGCAGTGAAAAATATATTGGAATTAATCCAGAGATAAATAAGCTTCCACAAACCAGGAAAATAAATGGTAATTATAAAATTGATGAAGAAATAGAACTTTTTTCAGGAATTACTGGCCGTAAATTTTTGGCAAAAGGAAATATGGAATTAAAAGAAAAAGTGGATGGAAATTATATACAAGATGCCTTTGCACATGAACAGTGCGCAGTTATAAAACAGGGAAAAGAAACAATACTTTTTTCTGGATGTGCACATAATGGTATTTTGAATATAATGGACAGGTATTTTGAATTATACCATGATTATCCATCAATGGTTATAAGCGGGTTCCATATGATGCAAAAAAGTGGATACAATGTACAGGATATAGAAAATATCAGGTGTGTTGCAAAAGAATTGTCAAAAATGCATACAACTTTTTATACGGGGCATTGTACAGGACAGGAAGCTGTAAATGAAATGAAGCAGATTATGGGAGAACAGTTAAAAGTTTTACATTCAGGAATGGTTATAGGGTGAGGATATGCCAGGGTTTGGTTTAACATATAATTTATACTTAAGTGTTTTTTTTGTATTATACATAGTATTTATAAATATAGCTGGTTTTTATGCAATGTGGCTTGACAAGAAAAAAGCAAAGAGAAATGAATGGAGGATTTCAGAAAAGACCCTGTTTACATTAGCCCTGATAGGGGGAAGTGCTGGGACATTTCTTGGAATGAGGCTTTGCAGGCATAAAACAAAACACTGGTATTTTGTGTGGGGCATGCCAGCAATAATTGTGTGCCAGGTACTGCTTTTAATATTTATTATAAAAAATATCTGAAACTGAGTTATATTTCTATTAGGGCGTGTTTGAAAATTAGATATTTCACAAGTTATGTGGCTCTGGCAATTCCAAAATTTTACCAACCAAAAGCCATGTTTGCAACATGGCTTTGCCCACATTGCGCTTGGATGGGATGCGCAATAGTGTATAAAAGCTGCTTTATGGTAAAACATTTGGAATACTCTGGCAGCTGGCATGGGGGACTGTCCGTCCCCACAAAAGTGGATAATAAAAATTATTGAAATTTATGAAATGGACGTGAATATTGTACGTTTATGCTTGTAATATAAAAAGGCGTGTAATATACTAAAAACAAGGGTATTGTTTTAATACCTGCTAATTAGGAAACATAAGGGGGTACTATATAATGGATAAAGAATTAAAAGATTTTTTGTGTAAGGAAACAGTTTTTGGAGATTTAGGCAATGAGAATATTTTACATGAATTTCCAGCATTTGGCAGAAACATAGGTGAAGCAATTAACAGTGGCAATATTATAAACTTCTCAAAAGAACTCAGCAGCAGCCTTGATGAAATGGACTTGTACAAAGCAAGCCTGATTTCCAATTTCATTGGTTTTGCATGTGAGAAAGAGGAAGATACATCAGCAGGACAGGGAGTTATTGAGTTACTTGCCAAATCATGTATTAACTTGTATAACATGTTCAACAGCCTGGAAGAGGACGGGGAATATGAAGAAATGCCTGATTTCCAGGAAATTTATAATAAAAATCCAGACTGGGCAAGGGCGTATTATGGATTTAATATACTTTGTGTGTCCGCAATGGCTTTTTTAACAAGGGATACTGGGTTAAGAAAGTTACTGGAAGATAAAGGGATTGAGGAAGAGATAACATATCTTGTAGAAGAAACACCAGAAAGCCCATATCTTAAATCTATATATTATGTAAGCTGTATATTAAAGACCTGTAGTGGCTTAAAACTGCTTGTACTGCATACAGGCAGGAAGAAAGGATTCTTTGCAACAGCCAGTGACCTGAACAACTGCTTCCATCTGCTTTTCCTTTTAGAAGAACAGATAGCAGAGAAATTTGGTGAAAGTTATGGGATGTCTGGCTTTGATGCTGCCAGTCCATTAATAGAGCTTGCACATGGTGCTTACCCAGATGACTGCTGGGATAAACATTATAATACACATTTTATGGAGTGTAATTACAGTGTTGCAGGTAGTAAGGAAGTTGACCCACAAGATGCCATTATGTCACTGGTATGGGGAGAAATGCCACCAGATGCAATACCTGCTATAGATGGTTATGCTATAATTATACTTATGGATACGGAAATACATAGAGGATTTGATGCGGGGTTCCTTGCTACACCACATAGTGCCCTTAAACCTTGTGTGCATATAGAAAAGGAGCTTGACAGCCAGGAATATAATGAGTGGAAAAGTAAAATAGAGAAAGTTTTGGAATAAAAAGAAATATATTGGAATTACCAGTTGTTCTATGTAACTGTATAAGAACATTTAAAGTCTGTAATAAAATAGGATAAGATGGCTTAAATAAAAGAGTATTTGTTT
>VSNJ01000129.1:1257-12050 GCA_009774235.1 Lachnospiraceae bacterium | reverse complement strand
AGATTATATAATACTTTCTTAATGCGATAGCCCCATATAATTATAAATTTTATTTTTTTCAGCAGTATTGTTAAGTACCATTTTTCAACACAGATTTTGTATATAACTTATTTTGAAATATTATAAAAGATATAAAGTGTTAAGTTAAAGCAAACTTTTCAGTTTTGTTATTTCTGGTTTCATAAAAGAAGGAAAATTACTAACAGGTATATCCTTATAACACTGTAATGTAAAGAGTGAATAAAAATAAAAGCTGTCTAAAAATTCATCTGGGAAATCATTATACATATCCCAGAATTCATCTTCATTTTCTTCATCTTCAGGGTATAAATATTGTTCATCCAGCATATCAGAAAAAAGTGGAAGATGCTTAAGTGGGAGTGGGATTTTTTCCGATTCTCCTATATCATTATAGAAACTGCAGCTTTTTACAATTATTATAAAAAAATCTAGTAGTTCATGGGCAATATAACCAGCAATTTTATTTTGCTCTGCCAGTTGTGCCATATGGTCAAAAATACGTGTAAGGAATATCATTGTAAACGGGGTGGAGTGCCATAAGGTAGCCTGGTGTTCAATATTTTCTTCAATAAAACTAAGTGCTGTTTTTACAGTACCCATATTTTTCATATCCCATATATCATTTAAGTATCCTGGAATCCTTGCTGCCATTCCATATGCTGTAGACAGCCTGTCCCATGGCACATCTTCAATTTTTACATTTTGTATGTATTTTTTATTTTCATCCATAATAACCCTCCATTTTCATAAACAAGTGTTTTTAATTATTTACCTAATAGTAATTATAATAAGGCAAAATATAGAATTTTTCAATGACAAATAGATTTCTTTATGGTACAATGAAGTAGATTTTGGAAAAATATATTAATTGTCTTTGAGCATGTTTGGGAATATTTATTGCTGTACCAGGCTAGAGGGTGGATTTTCAAATGCGCTCATACAGGCGGAATTGGAGGCAATAATGGATTACAAAAATGCAGGTGTTGATATTGAAGCAGGCTATAAAGCAGTTGAACTTATGAAAAAGCATATAGCAAGTACGATGCGTGATGAAGTCCTTACAGGTATTGGCGGTTTTTCGGGAGCATTTTCATTAAAAGAATTTAAGAAAATGGAACAGCCAGCACTTGTATCAGGAACAGATGGTGTTGGAACCAAATTAAAAATTGCTTTTGAGATGGACAAACACGACACTGTTGGAATTGACTGTGTTGCAATGTGTGTAAATGATATTGCATGTGCTGGAGGGGAACCGTTATTTTTCCTTGATTATATAGCATGTGGGAAAAATGAACCTGAAAAAATTGCAAGTATTGTAAGCGGCGTTGCAGAAGGATGCAGGCAGTCAGATGCTGCGCTTATAGGTGGTGAAACAGCTGAGATGCCAGGATTTTATCCTGAAAATGAATATGACCTTGCAGGTTTTGCAGTTGGTATTGTTGACCAGAAGAATATGATTACTGGAAGCCAGATAAAACCAGGTGATGTACTTGTAGGAATTGCCTCATCGGGGCTGCACAGCAATGGTTTTTCACTTGTGCGCAAAGTATTTGACATTAGTAAAGAAGGACTTAATAAAACTTATGAATCACTTGGCGGAAAGACCCTTGGTGAAACTATTCTTAAACCAACTGTTATATATGTGAAAACACTGCGTACAATTAAAGAAGGCGGCGTAACCATTAAGGGGTGCAGCCATATTACAGGTGGTGGTTTTTATGAAAACATACCACGTATGCTGCATAATGGTGTACATGCATATATAAAGACAGACAGTTATGAAATTCCGCCTGTTTTTGGCATGCTTGCCAAGGATGGGGATATATCAAGGGATGCAATGTATAATACCTACAATATGGGTATTGGCATGGTAATAGCAGTTGATGAAGCAGATGCAGACAAAGCAGTGAACCTTATTAAAGTTTCAGGACATGAAGGATTTATTGTTGGTGAAGTAGTAGAAGGTGAGAAAGGTATTACATTAGCATAACAAAGAATACCACACAGCAGAGCTGCAAGGTATCTGGTTCTGCACAGGTATGTCTGGATGATGCCAGGCAGGCTTGTGCATCCTTACTTTGGCTGTGTGCAAATAAATATAAAAGAAAAGAGGGATATTATGCAGAAAATTGCTGTATGTGTTTCCGGTGGCGGGACAAACTTACAAGCAATTATTGACAGTATAGCAGATGGTATTATAAAGAATACGGAAATATCTGTGGTTATAAGCAATAAAAAAGATGCTGCTGCCCTTGGACGTGCAGAAAAGGCAGGAATTCCTGCCTTATGCATAAGCCCTAAGGAATATGGGGACAGAGACCAGTTTGCTGGTGCGATGGTGGATACCCTTAAAAAGTACAATATAGATTTAGTAGTATTTGCAGGATATCTTGTAGTAGTTCCAGAGAAACTTACAAGAGAGTACAAGAACCGTATTATAAATATACACCCGTCACTTATCCCTGCCCACTGTGGTATGGGGTACTATGGGCTTAAAGTACATGAAAGCGTGCTTGCAGCAGGCAATAAAGTTACAGGTGCTACGGTACATTTTGTAGATGAAAAGGCTGACCATGGGCCAATTATACTGCAGAAGGCTGTAGATGTCTGTGAAGGTGATACTCCAGAAATCCTTCAGAAACGTGTAATGGAGCAGGCAGAATGGAAAATACTGCCAGAAGCGGTTAATTTAATTGGCGAAGGAAGAGTATATATAAAAGATAATATTGCACATATTAAATAACTATTATACAGGTGGGCGTGCAGCATATAAGGCAGATGCCTGCTGCATACCCCTTGCAGAGGAGGCTTAGTATCAGTATGAAAGTTTTAATAGTTGGAAGCGGCGGGCGTGAACATGCTATTGCGTGGAGTGTTTCACAAAGTAAAAGGGCAGACAAAATTTATTGTGCACCTGGCAATGGCGGTATAGCTGGAATTGCAGAGTGTGTTAATATTTCGGCAATGGAGTTTGAAAAACTTGCAGATTTTGCCCAGGAAAATGAAATAGACCTTACAATAATTGGAATGGATGACCCACTTGTAGGCGGGATTGTAGATGTATTTGAAGAAAGAGGTTTAAGAGTATTCGGTCCACGTAAAAATGCTGCTATAATTGAAGGTTCTAAGAGTTTTTCCAAAGACCTTATGAAAAAATATGGCATACCAACATGCCACTATGAAACATTTACATCACCAGAAGAAGCTATTTTATATCTTGAAAATGCCACTTTTCCAGTTGTATTAAAGGCAGACGGGCTTGCACTTGGGAAGGGTGTGCTTATATGTAATAACTTGCAGGAGGCAGAAGCTGGAGTTACAACACTTATGCTTGACAAACAGTTTGGTGATGCAGGTGACACAATAGTAATAGAAGACTTTATAACAGGACCAGAAGCTTCTGTACTTTGTTTCTGTGATGGTACACATATAAAACCTATGACAAGTGCACAGGACCATAAGCGTGCTAAGGATGGTGACCAGGGGCTTAATACAGGTGGTATGGGTACATTTTCACCAAGCCCGTTCTATACAGAGGATATAAAGAAATTCTGTGAAGAGAAGATTTACCAGCCAACAATGGATGCAATGAAGGCTGAGGGAAGGGATTTTACAGGAATACTTTTTGTAGGGCTTATGCTTACAGAAGAAGGACCACGTGTACTTGAATATAATGCAAGGTTTGGTGACCCAGAGGCACAGGTAGTCCTTCCACGTATGAAAAATGATATACTGGATGTAATTGATGCATGCATAGATGGCAGGCTTGACCAGATAGATTTAGAATTTGAAGATAATGCTGCTGTATGTGTTGTGCTTGCTTCAGATGGATATCCTGAGCATTATGACAAAGGTAAACTTATAACAGGACTTGAAAACTTTGAAGGTAAAGATGGATATTATGTATTCCATGCAGGGACTAAGAAGACAGATGATGGCATAGTTACAAATGGCGGCAGGGTTCTTGGAATTACAGCTAAAGGCACAGACCTTAAAGAAGCAAGAGCAAATGCATATAAAGCAACAGAATGGGTAGAATTTGAGAATAAATATATGCGTAGTGATATTGGAAAATCTATTGATAAAATATAGTTACTATTTATAGCATTAAGGAGGAAAAATATGTATTCATTTGATGAGGTAAAGAATTTTGACCCAGAAATAGCAAAAGCTATAGAGCAGGAAACAGGAAGGCAGAGGGATAATATTGAGCTTATTGCGTCTGAAAACCTTGTAAGCAAGGCTGTTATGGCAGCAATGGGAAGCACTCTTACCAATAAATATGCAGAGGGTTATCCAGGCAAAAGGTATTATGGCGGATGCCAGTATGTGGATATTGCTGAAGACCTGGCAAGGGACAGGGCTATGGAGCTTTTTGGCTGCACATATGCTAATGTACAGCCTCATTCAGGGGCACAGGCAAATATGACTGTATTCTTTGCACTTATGGAGCCAGGAGATACATTTATGGGAATGAACCTTGACCATGGCGGACATCTTACACATGGAAGCCCTGTAAACCTTTCTGGCAAATATTTTAAATGTGTACCTTATGGTGTCAATGATGAAGGATTTATTGATTATAATGATGTAGAGAGAATTGCAAAAGAGTGCAAACCAAAGGTAATTATAGCAGGTGCAAGTGCATATGCACGTAAAATTGACTTTAAACGTTTCCGTGAAATTGCAGATTCTGTTGGTGCTTACCTTATGGTTGATATGGCTCATATTGCAGGTCTTGTTGCATCAGGATACCATGAAAGCCCAATTCCTTATGCGCATGTAACAACAACTACTACACATAAGACACTCCGTGGACCACGTGGAGGCATGATACTTTCAAGCAAAGAATTTGCAGAAGAGCACAAGCTTAATAAATCTTTATTCCCTGGAATACAGGGTGGTCCTCTTATGCATGTTATTGCGGCAAAAGCAGTATGTTTTAAAGAGGCACTTGACCCTTCATTTAAAGAGTATGGTAAAAATATTATTGACAATGCACAGGCTCTCTGTAAGGGATTAATGGAACGTGGAATTAAGATAGTTTCAGGAGGCACAGATAACCATCTTATGCTTGTTGACCTTGCTGATAAGGGGCTTACAGGCAAAGAAGTTGAAAAATGGCTTGATGAAGCACATATTACATGCAATAAAAATACTATTCCAAATGACCCACAGTCACCATTTGTTACAAGCGGAATACGTCTTGGTACAGCCGCTATTACAACAAGGGGATTTAAAACAGATGATACGGATAAAGTTGCAGAAGCAATAGCAATGGTTATTAATGACCCAGAAGGCAATAAAGCAAAAGCAACAGAGATTGTTAAATCATTGACAGATAAGTATCCTCTTTATGAATAAGATAGCATTAACAGCAGGATGGATATAAACAATTCCTGCATATGGCCAGCAGATTTTTATATAATAAGGTTAAATTAAGATTACAGGCAGATGCTGTGTTACAGTATTATCTGCCTGTAATTGTATAGTGAAGGAAGGAGATAATTAAATGGTTACAAAGAAATTTCAAGATTTAGAATTATCTGCACTGGGGCTTGGCACAATGCGTCTGCCTGTTATAGATGGTGATGATTCAAAGATTGATGAAGAGAAGACAAAAGAAATGGTTGCCTATGCTATGGGAAATGGCATTAATTATTATGATACAGCATGGGGATACCATAGTGGAAATTCAGAAATTATAATGGGAAAGGTTCTTAGCGATTACCCACGTGACAGTTATTATCTTGCTACAAAATTCCCTGGATATGACCTTTCCAATATGGATAAAGTAGAAGATATTTTTGAAAAACAATTAGAGAAATGTAATACAGAATATTTTGATTTTTATTTATTCCACAATGTATGTGAAATGAATATTGACGCTTATCTTAATGAAGAATATGGTATATATAAATACCTTATGGAACAGAAAAAGAATGGCCGTATACGTCATCTTGGATTTTCTGCACATGGGGATTATAATGTAATAAAACGTTTTCTGGAAGCATATGGTAAGGATATGGAATTTGGCCAGTTACAAGTAAACTATATTGACTGGTCATTCCAGGAAGCTAAAGAAAAGGCTGGGTTACTGGAAGAATACAATATTCCACTGTGGGTAATGGAACCACTGCGGGGTGGTAAACTGGCAAAACTTCCAGAAGCAGCAGAAGCAAAGCTTAAGAACCTTCGTCCTGGTGAAAAAACACCAGCATGGGCATTCCGCTTCTTACAGGCTATACCAAATGTTACAATGATTCTTTCTGGAATGTCATCATTTGAACAGTTAAAAGAGAATATAAGAACATTTGAAACAGATAAACCATTATCCAGTGAAGAGATGGATACACTGCTTGGGATTGCAGAGGGAATGTTAAAAGGTGCACTTCCATGTACAGCATGCCATTACTGCACAAGCCATTGTCCAAAAGAACTTGATATACCTATGCTTCTTGGCCTTTATAATGAACATAGTTTTAGTGATGGTGGTTTTATTGCACCAATGGCACTTATGTCTGTACCAGAAGAGAAACATCCATCTGCATGTATTGGCTGCCGCAGTTGTGAAGCAGTCTGTCCACAGCAGATAAAAATATCTGAAGCTATGAGTGATTTTGCAAAGAGGATGGAATTATCAGAAATGTAAATTATACTTAAATTTTCTCTTGAAATATTGATAAAAATAAAGTAAAATTGCTGGTAGTGTGGTTTGCTTCTAACAGAGACTGGCATAATTATTAAGAGACTTACAAAAAATTGTCTGGATTTAAGTTGTTTTCTTTATTACTAAAGCAGACAGAAAAGAACAAGAAGTAAGATGTGGAAGGGAGAGGTTACATATGAAAGCATATGTAGATATGGACCATAATGAGTTATTATCACTAAAAGCAAGTTTAGAAGAAAAGTTTAAGACAGAACAGGCAAAAGGGCTTTCCCTTAATATGGCAAGAGGCAAGCCAGGAGTTTCACAGCTGGCTATTTCCATGCCTATGTTAGATGTAGTGAATAAAGATTCAGATATGAATACTTTGCTGGGCAATGATACCAGGAATTATGGTGACTGGGATGGTATTGGCGAGTGCAGGCAGTTAATGGCCGATATGATGGAAGTAAAGAAAGCAAATGTAATTGTATGTGGAAACTCCAGTTTAAATATTATGTATGATACGGTTATGCGCTCTATGGCAATGGGAGTAAATGGCATGACACCGTGGTGCAAGTTAGATAAAGTGAAGTTTTTATGTCCAGTTCCTGGATATGACAGGCATTTTAAAATTACAGAATTATTTGGAATTGAGATGATACCAGTCCCTCTTGGAGAAGACGGACCAGATATGGACATGGTAGAACAGTATGTTAACAATGATGATGCAGTTAAAGGAATCTGGTGTGTTCCAAAATATTCAAATCCAACTGGAATTACTTATTCAGATGAAGTAGTAAGACGCTTTGCAAATTTAAAACCAAAAGCAGAAGATTTCAGGATTTTTTGGGATAATGCATATTGTATCCATTATATCTTTGAAGAAACACAGGATAAGATTTTAAATATATTAGAAGAATGTGAAAAAGCAGGAAATCCAAATATGGTTTATGTATTTGCGTCTACTTCAAAAGTAAGCTTTCCAGGTTCTGGTGTATCAGCTATTGCAACATCGCTTGAAAATATGGAATACATTAAGAAGTTTATGACAACCCAGATTATTGGGCATGATAAAATAAACCAGCTGCGCCATGTGAGGTTCTTTAAAAATATAGATGGTTTAAATGCACATATGAAGAAGCACGCAGATTTGATACGTCCAAAATTTGAAGCAGTACTTAATATTCTGGAATTAGAACTTACAGGGCTTGGAATTGGAAGCTGGACAAAGCCAAGAGGTGGATATTTTATTTCATTTAATTCGATGCCTGGCTGTGCAAAAGCAATTGTTGCAAAATGTAAGGAGCTTGGACTGGTTCTTACAGGTGCAGGTGCAACATATCCATATGGAAAGGATCCTGATGATTCTAATATACGTATTGCACCTACTTTCCCTACACCAGAAGAGATGGCAGAGGCAGCAAAGATGTTTGTTATTTGTGTAAAACTGGCTTCTGTTGAAAAACTGTTAGGTGAATAATTACTAATAATAAAACTAAAAAGTGATATAAACTGTTTTTTATGGTTTTAATAGTTTATATCACTTTTGTATATTTATATAATAATATTTTGCATGGTATGTTCCAGGTTTTATCCTTCTGTAAGCCCAAGTATAGCTAAATCCATTACTGGACTGCCGGTACTGCCACATTCAGGACATTTATAAGTTCCATAATAATACTGCAGTTTCTTTACACTTTTTTCATCGCCAAGGGTATGCAGTATATTGCTTAAAAAAACATATGTATTATCAAGTGACTTGTTATCCCATTGTCCTATAACAGAGGCAGCAGGTGTAACCACTGAATTTAATACTTCACTTGCTTCACAATTATCATTAATATCATATTCAAGTTCTATGTTTTCATCAAGATAGCCACAAGCTTTACAATAAGGAAAACACTGGCTCCAGTTACCCAGAACCAGGATAAAAGCTTCTTCTCTTTTTCCTAAAAATGCTAAAAGGGCAGCACATATATAAGGCAGGTCATTATAATTATATTCTTTAAGGTTGTCAAGTTTATTAAGGAAAATATCTTCTGCTTCTTTTTTAAAAAATAATATGCTTTTCTGGTAATTATCCATAATATCCTCTGGGACTTTATCTTCACTATTATAATGGTTATATGGAATATCTGATGAAAGAGTTATTCCTGCATTAGTTAAAATTAATATTTGCATTTTAAAATCATCTTTTCCACGCCAATAGCTATATATCTTTGTTAAATAAGGCAGGGCAAGATAAAGCGCAGGATAAAAAGACATCTGGTGTCCAAGCTGTTGCCATATATTATCAAAAGAAATCATATAATCACTGTCACCAGATACATCAAAAGATTTTTCATTTTCTGGTACATCAGGTTCAGGGATTAATAAGCCTTTAAGGTCTTCTGTTATATTTCCATAAGCACCTTTATATATATCCCATAATTCTGAATTTAAACTGGCAGTTTCTATATGAGTAAAATTATCTTCCATATTAACCTCCATTTTTTGTTTATATTTTATATCTGGATTTTAAGTTTTTGTGTTTTATAATTAAGAAAATTCTACCATATTTATGTATAAAAGTCTATTATTTAGAAATGTTTTTGACAGTAACAGAGTAAACTTATATAATATTATTTGGAAATTATTTCTGGGGGTTATTGGTTATGTTAAGTGAAAAGCTGTTGTCAGATATCAGGAATGGAACAAAGATGACTTTAAAACAACAGTTCCAGCTTGTGTTTTTTCTTAGTATCCCTGCTGTAATGGCACAGGTTACTTCTGTTGTTATGCAGTATATTGATGCATCTATGGTAGGAAGCCTGGGTGCAGAGGCTTCTGCGTCAATAGGCCTGGTTTCAAGTTCTACATGGTTATTTGGGGGTGTATGTGGTGCAGTGTCTTCTGGCTTCTCTATACAGGCAGCACAAAGTATTGGGGGAGGCAGGATAAAGGATGCAAGAAGTATTATGCGCCAGGCTGTTATTGCAGCTTTTATTTCAAGCATAGTTCTGGCAGCAGCAGGAGCTATAACCAGCATTAACCTGCCAGCCTGGCTTGGAGGGGCTTTAGAGATACAGAAAGATGCAAGGTATTATTTTTTAATATATGTTTTATCATTGCCCGCTGTCCAGGCAAGCCGCCTTGCAGGAGGGCTGCTGCAGTGCAGTGGAAATATGAAAGTACCAGGGATACTTAATACTTTAATGTGTATACTGGATGTAATCTTTAATTTTATTCTAATTTTTCCATCAAGGGAAGTAAAGGCAGCAGGAATTATATTAAATGTCCCTGGTGCAGGTCTTGGAGTTGCAGGGGCATCACTTGGAACAGCACTTTCACAGCTTGTTATAGCAGTTTTAATGATGTATTTCCTATGTTTTAAATCAGATATTTTCAAAATAAAACAAGGAGAAAGCTGGAAACTTAAGAAGGATTGTATATTAAGGGCTGTAAAGCTTGCACTTCCAATAGGCTGGGAGAATTTAATGATGTGTGGTGCTATGGTTGTTTCTACACGTATTGTTGCACCATTGGGGTCTGTTCCAATCGCTGCTAATTCTTTTGCTGTTACAGCAGAAAGCCTTTGTTATATGCCTGGTTATGGGATTGCCGAGGCAGCAGCAACACTTTCAGGGCAAAGCATAGGGGCAGGAAGGAAAGAACTTGCACGCAGATTTGCAAGGCTGTCAGTGTGGTCTGGCATTGCCAGTATGTCGGTTACTGGTGCAGCAATGTTTTTTGCAGCACCTTTTATGATGTCACTTCTTACACCAGACCTGGCGATACAGGCACTTGGTGTTTCAATATTAAGGATAGAAGCATTTGCAGAACCAATGTATGGCGCTTCGATTGTAGCCTCTGGGGCATTCCGTGGGGCAGGGGATACACTTGTTCCTAGTATGATGAATTTTGGAAGTATATGGTTTGTAAGGATTACACTTGCATTGCTTTTAGTTGGTAATCTTGCTTTAAAAGGTGTATGGATTGCAATGTGTATAGAATTATGTTTCCGTGGAATGATTTTTATGGTACGCCTTTACAGTGGACGCTGGATGAAAAAATAAATATATGTTTTTTAATGTGCTATGGCAATTATATAACACAAATTTTAAATTAATATAAAAAACAGAAA
>VSNJ01000129.1:0-1247 GCA_009774235.1 Lachnospiraceae bacterium | reverse complement strand
GAAAAATAAGCACCCATTATTAATTATTTATAAAGTTATGGGTGCTTATTTTTAAGTTTTAAACTATTATTTCAAATAATGCAAATAAAATAATAAGTATTAAAGCAATTATAGAGATTGAGAGCAGGATTATAAATATAATAGATGCTTTCACACATTTATGGTCTCTAAAAGAAAGAAATATTATATCTATAACATCAGCTGTAAAGAAAAATTGTAGTATAGAATGTAAAACAGCCATGCCTTTAGACCTTTTGCCCGTTTTACAAGATAACACTAGATATGAAATTGTATAAGGTGATCCAAAAGCGAGTACCAGCCATCCTGCAATACATAAAATAGCTGCCAGTGCAAATCCAACTATAAACATAGGAGGCATTGGAAGCAATATTCCTGAAATTAAACTGCCAGCCACAAGAAACCCTCCTGCAATAAAAAATGGAACCATACAATATTTTACAATAATACAGGAATTAAACATAATGTTATAATATTCTGGTTTGCAGTAACGGGCAGACATAATAATATTTAATATACCAAAAATAAATGGCGTAAATGCCAAATAGTGTATAAATGAAATCCTGGATTCTGTAAAGAATGATATAAACGCCATATACACGGATATTATATATAATACTGGAAATATGTAAAATAAACGTTGTCTGCTTGTTTCTTTCATAATTAAATTCCTTATCTTTTATAACTTTGGTAATTATTTATTCCTGCAAAGGCAAAATAAAGATAGCAGGTTTACTTGTATTATCTGGGATGCCTGTGAGGGTAAAATAATCCGTCTCAATGTTTATTTTATATAATATTATACCAGAATATTTTTATTGTTTCAATAATGTAGTAATTTAAGTTTCCATATTTTTTAGTATATATGGAAAAGAAGGTTGTTGGAATTATAATTGTACTATTTGGCCAGGAGGAAGTGGTTAATATGCAATATCTTTATATGCAATTTCATCTGTTTTTTCATTTATTAAGCAGACACCAATTCCATTATCGTCATAATCTTCACCACCCCATGTCCTTGAGAAAAGCAAATATATACATATAGGGTCTTTTGGCTGGAAATCATATTCCACAGCCAGAGCGGCAGGGCATAAGGCATGGACAGTTTTTTTAGCTTGTATGGCACAAAGAGGTATCTGGCTTCCGTGTACATATATAATGTAAGTATACTTACATCATTACTGCTCTTAACATTAATATAGTTTTAATAATATCTGGAACAATAATTT
>VSNJ01000128.1 GCA_009774235.1 Lachnospiraceae bacterium | reverse complement strand
ATATTAAAATAAATAATAAAAATTTATTAATTTTTACTATTTTAGTTAAAATATTAATTTTCTATGCAATTATAGAATTGTTGTATTATTGTGGAACCAGTATATTGTATTAATTAAATCAGGGTAATAAAGAACAAAAATTTTTTTAAGTTTGTTTTTTACTATGAAAAGAAAACTGTTGAAAATAAAAAAATACTATTGTATTATAAAGGTGTACGTTATTACTAAAGTGGTAAAAATGGCCTGTTTGCTTGTATAAATTTATATAAACATATCAATATAAGCCCCAATATAATTATTTATACAGCGCAAAATTGTTTTTTAACTATTTTGGTAATATATATACCATAGTATGGAGGGATAATATTGAAGATACCAGGATTTTTAAAAGATGGAGGTACAATAGGTTTTGTAGCGCCATCATTTGGATGTAATATAGAACCATATAAAAGTGGCTTTATAAGTGCCCAGAATAAATTTAAAGAAATGGGATATAAACTTGAGATTGGAAGTAACTGCTATGAAGGATGTGGAATTGGTATAAGTAATACACCTGAAAAGTGTGGTGAAGAACTTAACTGTTTTATGACAACTAAAAAAGCAGATGTAGTTATTTCATGCGGAGGTGGTGAGCTTATGTGTGAAGTTCTGGATTATGTAAATTTTAACAGTATATCCAGGGCAGAACCAGTGTGGTATATGGGTTTTTCAGACAATACTAATATGACATTCCTGCTTCCAACAATTTGTGATACTGCCGCAATATATGCACCATGTGCACCTGCATTTGGCATGAGGACATGGCATAAGTCAATACAGGATGCATTTGATATAATTACGGGAAGGATATCAGAAGTACATGGTTATGATATGTGGGAAAAGGAATCACTTAAAACAGAGGAAAACCCTCTTGAACCATATAATATTACAGAGAGAAAGAACTTGGTTTATTATAATGGTAATAATAGTAATGGTGCAGATATAAGCGGAAGACTTATAGGAGGTTGTCTTGACTGTCTAGGTACACTTGTTGGAACAAAGTATGACAAAGTGGCAGAGTTTAATGAAAAGTATAAAGAAGATGGCATAATATGGTTTCTGGAAGCCTGTGACTTAAATGTAATGGGGATAAGGAGGACATTGTGGCAGCTTGCACATGCTGGATGGTTTGAGTATGTGAAAGGTTTTCTTATAGGACGCCCGTTTTGTTTTGGGGAGGAATTTCTAGGTCTGGACCAGTATAGGGCAGTAACTGGTATTTTGGGAGACTATAATGTACCAGTTATAATGGATATGGATATAGGACACCTTCCACCAATGATGCCATTAATTACAGGCGTAAATGTACATGTAACAGCCAGAGGTAATGAAGTTTATGTAAAATATAATTAGAACATATCTGTAAACTGGAAGGGCATATATACAATATATGCCCTTCCAGTTATATTTTTAATAATTATATTTACTAAGAATTTCTTTAAGTTGTCCAGCATAGTACATCATTTCTTTGCTAGTCTGTGCATTTTCATGTGCTGTTGAAGAATTGTTCTGTGTTACCAGTGCAATCTGTTCTAATGCTGTATGTATCTGGGTTATTGCCTCCGACTGGCCGTTAGTTGCCAGTGAAATACTATTTATAAGTTTGTCAGTGTACTGGTTCTTTTCTGCTATGTTTTTTAATGATTTAAGTACAATGTCCAGGTCATCCATTCCATCTTTGACATTACTGCATGTTTTCTCAATAAGTTCTGCAGTTTTTGCCGCAGCGTTATTACATTGTGCTGCAAGGCTGCGTATTTCAGAGGCTACTACTGCAAATCCTTTTCCAGCTTCACCAGCTCTTGCTGCTTCAACAGAAGCATTCATTGAAAGCAGGTTTGTCTGTGATGCAATACTTTGCATAAGGTTTGTAATACTGTTTATTTCATTAGAATTTGCCTCAATATTATTCATAGAGTTTGCAAGTTTCTGCAGGTTTTTATTACCTTCTTCTAATTCTTTGACAGTTGATGCCATCATTTCATCAGCAAGTTTTGTGTTGTTAGAGTTTTGTTTAACTTCTTCTGTAATTCCAGTTAATGATGCAAATAATTCTTCTGTGGCACTTGCCTGGTCTGAAGTTCCATCAGCTAACACTTGTACTGATATATCAAAATTCTGTATGCCAGTTATAAGTGCTGCTGCATTTGTATTAATATGCCGTATTGTTTCTCCCATACTTTCATTAATTGATTTTAGCGAAGCAACAAGGTTGCTGAATTCACCCCGGAATTCATTAGAAATAGTTTCGCTAAAATCACCATTTGCTATTTTTTCAACAAAAGAGTTTATTTCAAGCATAATATTTTTCAGTGTATGTGTAGTTTTATTAATATTAATTAACAGCCTTGCACTTTCATCATTGCCACGGATTTCATGTGTAACTGCTGCTAAATTGCCTTCTGCGAGATTTTCAAGGCTGTTAAGGCAGAAACGGATTGGTTTTGTTATAGTCCTGGCTACAATAAGTACAAGAATTATAGCAAATATTATTGCTATAATAGTTACGGTTATTCCAGCTTTATTAACCTTTTGCAGCAATGACAAAGCTTTATCTTTATTGTGCAGTGTAATAACAGACCATGTATCAGAAAACCCATCAAGCTTTATAGGTGAATAACTTGCATAATAAGGCATGTTGTTATATATTACTTCTGTTGAACCACTTTTACCTGACATAACATTTGAAACCATCTCTGAAAAATCTTTTGAAATTTTTATAGGTTTTTCTGTAGTAAGTATATTTCCTTCATTGTCATATAAGGTATTGCCATCAGAGTCTTTTTGGGATATTGTTTTGGTAAGGGTTTTATAGTTATACAATTCTTCATAATAAATACTTTCAGGGTGTGCAAGTATAGTGCCTTCACCATCTATAATAAAGGATATCCTGTCATTTTCAATATCTGCTGATTCTTCAATAAGTGCCTGCAATGTAGTGAGCTTTATATCAGTTGCAAGGATTCCTTTCATCTGGCTGCCAGTTATTAATGGATAAAAAATAGATGCACATGCCATATTTGTTGAAACTGAATAATACGATTTTGATATAAATGGTTTTTGTAATTCCATCATCTTTTTAAACCACCATCTGCTTGCCCTGTTGCTTAACTCTCCAACAGAACGTGCAGTCTGGTCCCCGTTGGTGTCTTGTATGTATACCAGTTCAAAATAATCATTTCTTTGTGCAGTACTTTTTACAGCAGGAGCTTGTAATTTGCCATTCATAGTAAGTATTGTTTTTGAGTATGCAAGCTCTTCTGTAACTGCATATGCTTTATTCATAAAGTTTCCAACAGATTGTGCTATGAAACTATTGATTTCACTATCTTGCTTTATAATCTGTCTATGATATGTATCTTGTAACAGGTTTCCGGTAATGCCTAAAATAGTGGCAGCAAATATGCTTAGAATTAATATCATTGGAAGCATGAATTTGCTGGATATGCTTCTGAATTTCATAGGCTTCTCCTTTTGTTTGTAGAAACTCCCATTATTAAGGGGCTTTTATAGTATAACACATTTTTAGTATACATTACACAAGTTTTTATTTTTTTGTTTAAAGTAAAATTTCTTGATATGGAAATATAATAAATGTATAATACAATTAAAGGCAGTATTAACCAGGCTGCTAATATTTAAACCAGACTGGGGAAGATTTATGGAAAAGAATGATATATATATAATACAAGGTGAAGATTATAAACAGATGACTCTTAATATACTGCGTGCTGTAAGGCTTGCGGAAGATATTGGTGACAGAAACAAAAGAATTGGAGTAAAACCTAATATACTTGGTGCAAAAAAGGCAAAGGACGGAGCAGTAACACATCCTGAACTTGTAGATGGTGTACTGGCGTATCTGCAGGAAGAAGGCTTTTCTAATATTGTTGTACTTGAGGGTTCGTGGGTAGGTGACGTTACTTCAAGGGCAGTAAAAACTTGTGGTATTTATGATGTGTGCATAGAACATAATGTACCATTTATAGATTTGCAGAAGGATTCTTCAAAGACTTTAGATGCATCAGGAATGATGCTTTCTGTATGTGATAAGGCACTGGAACTTGATTATCTAATTAATATTCCTGTTGTAAAAGGACATTGCCAGACAATGGTCACATGTGCATTAAAGAACAGCAAAGGGTTAATTCCAAACTTTGAGAAACGCAGGTTCCATACACTGGGTCTTCATAAACCTATTGCACATCTTAATACAGTAATCCACCAGGATTTTATACTGGCAGATAATATCTGTGGGGACCTTGATTTTGAAGATGGCGGCAATCCTGTTGTAATGAACAGGATACTTGCATTTAAAGACCCGGTTTTATGTGATAGTTTTGCTGCTGAGAGTATTGGATACCATCCATATGATATTGGATATATACGTATTGCAGAACAGCTTGGTGTTGGCAGTACAAACGTAGCAGGTGCTAATATTATTTTTTTAAATGAAGGTGGGTTTGATATAAGGAAAACACACCATACGCAGCGTGTATCAAAGCTTGCAGAATATGCAAAACCCAAAGATGCATGTTCAGCTTGTTATGGTTCATTGGTTTATGCACTTGGGCGTATTAATGAAAGGCATGGGCTGGATGGACTGCCAAAGGCTTCGGTAGCTATTGGCCAGGGCTACCGTGGTAAGAGCGGGGAACTAGGTATTGGACAGTGCACAAAATGTTTTAATAAAAGCCTTGGAGGATGTCCACCAAAGGCTGTGGATATTGTGGAGTTTTTAGAAAAAGAATGGATAAAGTAAAGTGTTGTTTGGCAACAGTTTTTTATAATGGTATAAGATATTGCCAGATACCAGTTGAAGAATGGAGGTTAGTATGTCAATAAATTATAATATAAAAGCAGACCAGATTCTTGGAATACTAGGTTATAACCAGCCAGCAGGTGAGGGATTTCTTAATGGATTTGAAAGAGAAAATAATGTAAAGCTTCCATTATGTTTACGTAATTTTTATAAAGTGGCATATAAATGCCCTCTTTTATCAACTGCGGATATATGGACAGATGATATGTTTTTTTATTATAAACAGATAAAAGAAGAAATAGAAGATTTTAAAAAAGATTACTGGGATGACCCAGAAGCAGATGATGAGGATATTGAGAGAACCAGTTTCTGGAAGTTTCTTTATGAAATCCCTGAAGAACAATGGCCAGAACATGTTGCTGATTATTTGGAAATAGGAAGTGATTATGGTGCAGGGGTAGTCAGGTATGGTATATGTGCAGATGATTTAGACAAAGATGACCCTCCTGTTTATAAAATTTTTGAGGATGATGAATTAACAGAATGGAAGCTTTTGTGTAATAGCCTGTCTGAATATTTATTTATGGTTATATGTGATGTCCTTTTGTGTACTGATTATTATACAGCTGGATATATTTTGCAGGAAAATGACTGGAATTATAATTTATGCAGTTATGATGAAATAGAAGAAGCAGCAGAATTAACAGGTATAGATATTTCTACAATGAAATCACAAGAGAATTTTTCCAGAGGCAAAGTAACATGTGGTTATGATGAAGAAAGAAAAATGTTAATAGTAGCAGGTATATATGAAGGTGATAAATATCCTTTTGTAGTATGTAATATTTCTAAAAACTGATATTTGTATACTTTATAACAGATATAAACTTAAGGAAAATTGTTATATATAATTAAAGTTATTTAAGAAAAAACTATAAACCAGATAAGTTTTATTATCATAAAAACAAAGTCCGGATTATGAAAATGTACCTTTTATAAGAGTTTTGTGTTTTATTGTCAGGCAGATGTCTGGTTATGAAATAAAGGAAGATAGGTTTATGGTGGCTGGAAAGAACATAAGCCAGCAAAAGGAATATTATCTGCATATGGGTATATTGTGGAACAACAGATTAAGAAATAACTTGAATTTACATGTGTCCTGATAATAATAGCAGTAAAGAGGAGTTAGTAGAAAATGAAAACAAGTGAAATTTTAAACCATAGTGATTATAACTTTATAAGGACAGATGAACATCTGGGGAAATATGTGGTTCTGCTTGGGCTGGCTGGCAGTTATTCCTATGGAACAGATATAACATCCAGTGATATTGATATACGTGGAATTACTTTGAACCGGAAATCAGATTTATTAGGGCTGGCTAAATATGAACAGTATGTAGATGATAATACAGATACAGTAATTTATGCCTTTAACAAGATTATTAAATTGCTTCTTAGATGTAATCCTAATACAATAGAATTGCTTGGGCTTAATAAAGAACATTACCTTTACCTTGATAATATAGGACAGGAACTTCTTGATAATAAAAAGATGTTTCTTTCTAAATGGGCAGTTAATTCTTTTGGCGGATATGCAGATGCACAGCTTAGAAGGCTGCAGAACTTTCTTGCAAGGGCTTCTTTTCCACAAAGTGAAAGAGAGCAACATATTTTTAATTCAGTAAAAAATGCAATGCATAGTTTTAACTGCCAATATAAGAAATATAGTAAGGGCAGTATTGAAATATTTATTGATAAGGCAGAAAATCCAGATTTTGATACTGAAATTTTTGTAAATGCAGATTTGAAACATTATCCCTTAAGAGATTACGCAAATATGTGGAATGTTATGACAAATGTTGTTAGGGATTATGACAAAGTTGGCAAGCGTAATAAAAAGAAAGATAATTTTCATCTTAATAAACATGCAATGCATCTTGTAAGGCTTTTTATAATGGCACTTGATATTTTAGAAAAAGGTGAAATTAATACATACAGGGAACAGGAAAAAAATCTTCTTATTGATATCCGTTTTGGAAAATTCCAGAAGTCTGATGGAACTTTTAATGATAGTTTTTATGATTTGATTTCAGAGTATGAAAAGAAACTGCATTATGCAGCAGATAATACAGAGCTCCCAGATGAACCAGATTTTGAGAAAGTACAGGAGTTTGTAATGTCTGTGAATGAGAGGGTTGTAAGGGATGAAATATAAGGATTATGAAGGACCAGCTGAAGAACTGGTCCTTATGAAGATAAAAGAAATTGAAGAGAAAGAAAATGTAAAGGTATTACATGTAGTTGAGTCTGGGAGCAGGGCATGGGGGTTTGCTTCACCAGACAGTGATTATGATGTACGTTTTATCTATTTAAGGAACAAGGATGATTATCTTAGTTTACATGATATAAAAGATTTTATTAACTGGGAGCTTAACGAGGTTCTTGACATTAATGGATGGGATTTGAAAAAGGCATTAAAGCATTTTCATAAATCTAATGCTACATTATTTGAATGGGCAAATTCTCCTGTGGTTTATTATTCTACTAATGAATGGAAAGAATTATATGAGAATACAGCTAAACAGTATTTTTCAGTTAAAGCAGCTTTATATCATTATTATGGAACAGCCAATAAAAATTATAATGAATATTTATTGGATGATATGGTGAAGTATAAAAAATATTTCTATGTACTACGTCCAGTCCTGGCGTGTAAGTGGATAGAGCAAAAGAAAAGCCCGCCACCTGTATTATTTAATGACTTAACCAGGTCTGTGCTGGAGAGGAATATGGAGCTAATAGTTGCAGAACTGCTTGGGAAAAAAGTGAGGATGCAAGAAACAGATAAGGCTCCAAAGATTGATGTATTAAACCAGTATATTGAAAAAAATCTGGAATATTTTAAAATATTGGCTAATGAAATGCAGGATGACCGAAAGCCTGGATGGGGACCACTGGAAATTAAGTTTAGGGAGTTATTAGAAAATAGTAATGATTTGTCCAGGTCTCCTTTAAAGTTCTAGGGAGTGTTTGTTGTTATTTTTATTATAATATAAAGAAGGAATTAGGCAAAATAAGATGGGGATTTTGGCTAATTTACAAGAGAAGAAAGAATATATTGCAGGCATGAAAAGATATATGTCTGTACATTTAATGGAGATATTATTTTATGAGTATAGTAGAAAATAAGATTATAGTGAAGGACTTGGTTACGAAATCAAACCTGCCAGCGAGTGATTATGTGATAAATCCGTATGTAGGCTGTCCGCATGGCTGCAGGTATTGCTATGCCTGTTTTATGAAGTGGTTTACGGGACATAGTGAAGAATGGGGGAGTTTTATTGACATTAAGCAGTGTGATAAGCCCATAAGCCAAAAGAAATTGCAGGGAAAGTCAGTTTTTCTTTCATCTGTGACGGATTGTTACAATCCATTTGAGGAAAAATACAAAATTACAAGAAATATACTGGAGCAGTTAATTTCCATAGATTGTGAATTGAATATTTCAACAAAATCCAATCTGGTTTTGAGGGATATTGATTTGCTAAAGCAGTGTAAAAATCTAAAAGTATCTATATCTGTTAATACATTGGATGAAAAATTTAAAAATGATATGGACAATGCCAGTAGTATCCAGGAACGGCTCGAAACATTGGAAACGTTATATAAAAACGGCATATATACGGTTTTATTCATGTCACCTGTCTTTCCAGGAATAACAGATTATAGAGAAATAATAGAAAAAACAAATAAATATGTGGATGAATATTGGTTTGAAAACCTGAATTTGAGAGGAAGCTATAAACAAGATATTATCAGTTACATAAAAAGAACCAGTCCACATCTGTTAAAATTGTACAATGAATTATATATAGATGGAAATATGGAATTTTGGAATAGCTTGTCTGTTGAAATTGAAGAATATTGCAATGTACATTCAATAAAACATGTAAACTATTTTTATCACAAAAAACTGGTAGAGGCCAAATTAAAACAGAAGTAACTAGACATGGTGAAAATTGGCACTTTTAGTATTTTGTATTAGAACGTAATTTATATTAAGCCAGCAGGTATTTACATGAAATTATCCAGAAAATACACATATTAATAAAAGAATATTCAAAACCGTATGCAAGTGCTTTTATTTCTTTTATAAATTTATTTGTAGGAATTTTACAAATGATATGGTATAATTAGTTTCCGTTAATGGTGTATCAGCCTGCAAGAAATGTGGAAAAATGAAACTGTTGGAACAGTAAATTATAAGTCTGTAAAGCATATTAAAACATAGTACTTTAAAACATTTTAAGAAAGGAAAGTAGTATGATAAAAATATTATTTGTCTGTCACGGCAGTACAAAAATTTTCATGTCTTAACCATTGATATTTCTTGCATTTCTGGAATATTCCAAAGAAATTTACTACTGGTTTAATACTTCTAAAAATTAGAGTATTTGCCCTGTCACGGTATATTTTTTAGTTTAGTATTGCATAGTAAGTTTTATGAAATGCCATAAAACTGCAGTTACTGTATAACTGTACATAAAAATAATTTTGAATAAATTGTTTAGGAGAAATTAGGAAAAATGCAAATGAAAAAGGAGGTGTATAATTTGGAGAACTTACTAATGGCTATTTGTGAAAGATATAATGATTTTAAGGAGCGGGGATATTATATAAAATTTGATACAACTGCGTTGCAAATATTACAAGAAGGAGCAATAGACAAAACGGACTTAGAGAACAAAATAAAAAGGTATGACTTGATTGAATTTCAAAAAAGGAGAAATGCTGATTATCAAGAATTGGTATCAGAGTTTATGGCAGAACAGCCAAAATCTAAATTATTGACATTTATGTATGTGGATTTAATAGTTGCTGCTTTACCTAATTCATTTTTTGAAAAATTAAATTTGGAAAGAAAAAGGTTGATACAAATAACATTATCCATTATATTTTATAATCTTTTTTTGCAGGCTTATATTTATGGGGAAAAACCAATTTCAACAACTCAGAGAAAATGGCTTTTAGGTAGAGATGATTTTTATCTCGGAATAGATGAAATAAAGAAAGTATGTTGGCAGATTGAAAAAAAGGATTTTGAGATTTTTTGTGAAAAATATGCATTTGATTTAGGAAATAAAAAGATTTCTGAATTAAAGGGAGAAAAATTCTATAGAAATGGTGACAAAGTGGCTAAATCTATGTGAAAGGAGGACGCACCTATGTCAAATTGCAAAGTAATCGCTTTAACCAACCAGAAAGGTGGCGTTGGCAAGACCACCACGGCGGTCAATCTAGGCATGGCTCTGGCACAGCAGGGTGAGAAAGTCCTGCTAATTGATGCCGATGCACAGGCAAATCTAACCATGTTGCCCGGTTACAGCCAGCCAGACGATTTGCCCGATACGCTCTCCATCATCATGCAGGACATCATTGATGATAAACCCGTCGATGTTTCCAAAAGTATCCTGCACCATGACGAGGGTGTTGACTTGCTCCCGTTCAACATTGAACTGTCGGGGCTGGAAGTAAGGCTGTGATATTGTCAATATCTCTTTACACTTTTTTCTCAAGGATGTTTGAGCTATGCTACATCCTGTAAAGAGGCATAGTATTGTTGCCTCTTAATCACTGGTGGTAATCCACCATTAGCAGAGCAGATTCTTCGATTGTTCCAATAACTAATAAAATATCTCCAGATAAGTGTTTTTACTTCATCTACTCTCATTTTCGAAGTATCATAACGACCATATAATAATTCTTCTTTGAACTTTGCCCACATGCTCTCACAGCGTGCATTATCATGACATCTACCACCCGCACTATTCATACTCTGTTGAATGCCATATTTTTTTATTGCTTTATGATAGAGCCCGCTAGTATATTGTGTCCCTCTGCCGGAATGCAGGATGCTTCCACGGATGTCTGGATATGCCTTGTATGCGTTTTCTAGTGTATTTTCACATAAGGTTGCTTTCATATTGGTATCCATTGCCAGACCAAGAACAGAAAGATCAAAGCAATCAAATATGGCTGATGCCAATTTCTTCCATAACACGATAGACTGTACGTTCACCCGGAATTTTTACTCCATCTGGTTGTTTTAATTGTAATGCCTGATGCATGTGAATCCTTCCATAAGTATCATTACACTCATCTCCGGTACAAATATCTATCATTGCATCCGCAAGTGCCTGATATTTCCATGGGAGGTCTTTCGTTTTCAGATAATGATAAAAGCCTTGTCTTGTAACATCTAAAACATTGCAGTAAAAATTAATTTTTCCTTTGTTTCTGCCGTCTTCCGTTTTTATAGCAATAAACATTAATCTTTGTTTCTTGCTGGCTTCCGACGGCTGACTGCGAAAAAAGCACTGGCTTCTTCTAGAAATTCATTTTCTTCTTTAAGACGGCGGATTTCCTTATCCTGTTCCCTGATACGTTTTCTTAGTCCAATCAGCTCTTCGTTAAGAGTTAATGCATTATTGGGGGTATGTGCCGCTTCTTTTGCTGCCAAACGTCTCTCTTTGAAGGCTTTTATCCAAGTATAAAGAGTACCTGATGGAATTCCTAATTCAGTAGCTGCTTTGTGACCACCTATTTCCTGGGCAAGCTTAACTGCTTGTGATTTAAACTCTTGATTATATGATTTTGTAATTCTTTTTTGTGCCATATCAATCTCTCCTATTCTCTTATGGATTATATATCAAAATCCTTGAGAACCGGATGTCAATTTTTATTATACAACATCAGAACATGACCAATAAAGAATTTGAGCGGCTTACTTTCTGGTATATATCAGAAGTTACAAAAAGCCGATAAAGTAGAAAAGTCAGAACCTTTTTTGATGGATTATTGAGGGATGGATAAGAGATTTTGCAAAACTGTTCCTTAAGCATTTGAAATGTTGGACAGTATGTTAGAAAACAAGATAATATGTCAAAAGTTTCTTGCGCAGGAAAGGACTTATTATGGAAGACAAAATATTGTATTTTATGCATCAATTAATTGATGAAGATATCAATGGCTTTGATGATAAGAAATTTGAATTGGAACAAAAATATGCTACGATGTTTGGTCACGGGGTGCCAAGAGAGATGTTCCCGCCGGGCATATCCGAAGATGAAATCATGAAAACGGTTAAAAGCTGTGTTCAAAATCAAAAAGACGAATTGATGAAAATATTGGATGTAGAGGAATAAGATAACTTTTGGTATCATGCGAATAGATATGTTCCTCAAGTGAAACTAACATAAAAATAAATTGTTGATATGTTCTTGTATACGAAGAAAAGCAGGAAAAGGGAAAGTCAGGTAAGTTGAACGCTGGTTGGCTTTGTGCTATACTTTAGCAGGAATAATTCAACCAACCAGGATTGATTGAGCTGAGCAAACGAAAACAAAAGTTTATGTAAGTGAGGCAGCGAAAAAAAGATAAGGATTATGGATAACTTTTATAAAAAACTAAATGAAGAATGTGATGTAAGATTTCCATATCCAAATG
>VSNJ01000127.1 GCA_009774235.1 Lachnospiraceae bacterium | reverse complement strand
TCTCGTGGGCTCGGAGATTTTTATAAGAGACAGAAACTGGAAATAATTACTGATAAATAATATTACATATATTTAAGGAGAACAGTCATTATGAAAAATTATAGAAAACACTTAATTGCAAAAAGCCTTGGAATATCATTATCTATATTGTGCTTTTTAACTGCCATAGTACAATACTGCTCTAAAATTAATATGCCTGAAACTAAAATGATTAATGCATTTTCAATAAAAGATACAAGTAAAATTACAAAAGAAATACTATGTCCAAATGGTTTTACTAACCAGTCCCAAGCAATAAATTTAGTAATATCCTCTATTAAAAAATATGATAAAGATGTAGTAATTATTTCCAATAATAATGCTGGCAATTACTGTGACTATTACTTTTACAGCCCAAAACTAAATAAAAATTGTGGTGTAAAACCACTCTTCCAAGGCTCAAACATCCATGTTGCAATTACTGGTTCACCCGTCCACCTGTACATTGGAATACCATATATAGACTACGATTTCTAAATAATATATTTAATTTGAGGACATCCTGTCCTTATGGCACATTCTTCTGCTCCTTCTGTACCCCATTTCATTACAAAACATAACCTGGACAAGAGCATTAAACCATTTACTTCCACATTCTTCACAGCACTTGCCCAGTTTATCTTTTTCACATAATCTTTTTACAATTCTTTCTACTGAAACTTTATCTGGACATTCATCAAACATTATACTTCCATCATATTCCATTTTATCACAAATTTCTTCTATCTCCAGCTGGATATCTTTAATTTCAGGTGGATATAAATATCTATTGTCCATTATTTTCTCTTTCTTTTCTATTTCTGGTAATTCCAGCGGAAATGTCATCATATTTCCTTTTGGATACAATTTATCTTTTCCCATTTTTCCTCCTGGATGTCATAATAAATTAATTTGACATTTTTATATAATAGATTTATATTATTATATACATTACTAAAATTATTGTGCAAAAAAATTATAAAACATATTTTATTAGTTATAACCTTCTGCCTGTATATATAATAGCTGGCAGTAAATTATTAATGGAGGACTACAGTGAAACTCTTTTATAAATTTATATCCTTACTTTTTATATTTGGCGTTGCAATATTTCTGTTTAAAGACAATATACCAGAGACAACAGCTGGTACTACTATTGCAACAGATTTACAAGATGCAACATTCCCAGTTGTTTACATCGGGCTTGGTAAATATACTGTAAATACAATGCATGGTTACAGCAGTGAATTAGACAGCGGAAGTATAAGGGAATCAATTACTCCTCTTGATACAGAGAAAACTTTTACAATAAAAATTTCTGAAAACGAATCTAAAATTAAAAAACTGGATTTTGAATTACGTGATATATTAAATAATAAAATATTAGAAACCAATACCCTCACTGCTTTTGATTCAGAAGACCAATTTAAAACCGCCAGGATAAAACTATCTGAGGCTATGGACACAAGCACAGAATATGGTTTTAAAATTACACTTACAACAAACCTTAGTAAAAAAATCCACTTTTACACCAGGATTAAATATTATGAAAATGACTTTTCTTTAGAAGAAAAACTAGAATTTGTTAATAATTTCCATGATGCAACATTTGGCAAAAATAATTCGATAAATATTACTGATTATCTTGAACCAAATGGAAGTGATGATTCAACATTTGCTGATGTAAGTATAAATTCCAGCTACAGGCTTATAACATGGGGAAAATTAAAACCAGAAATTTTAACTGAAACAATTCCTTCTATAAAAGAATTAAATATAGAAACTGCTGCAATAAAACAAGAATATTATTTAAAAGCTGAAACACCTACAGGTCCAGAAACTTATTTTGTAACAGAGTTTTACCGTATCAGATATTCTGGAAGCAGGATGTACCTGCTTAATTTTAAAAGAAAAATGGAAGCCCTGTTTAATCCAAAATATATTTCATTGAAGAAAAATGAATTAAAAATTGGTATTTCTGATTCCGAAGACCTAGAAATAACTGCAAGTGACAAAAATAATAAATTTGCTTTTGTAAGAAATGGTACACTATGGTATTATAACCTTCCTGAATATAAACTACACAAAGTATTTACATTTGAGAATAAAAAGAATGATTATATCAGAGAAAACTTTAACCAGCATGATATTAAAATTTTAAAATTAACTGATGAAGGAAAGATAAGTTTTCTCGTATATGGCTATATTAATAGTGGTGATTATGAAGGCAGGGTTGGAATATTGCTTTATGACTATATTCCTGAAGACAACAGGATAATAGAACGTGTATATATACCATTATCAACAACATATGAACAACTTAAACTTGACCTAGGTGAATTTTGCTACGTAAATAATAAAAACATATTTTATTTTTCTTTAAATGATGTAGTTTATGCATATAACATTTCATCTAAAAGATATGAAATATTAACAGAAAATGCTGTCAAAGATAATTTTGTAATGTTAGAAAAAGCAAAATGCTTTGTATGGTCTGATGCATCACAATCAAAATTTGCTGCCAATATAACAATTTTAAATCTTGATACATCAGAAAGCCTTGTAGTCTCTTCTAAGAAAAAAGAAAATATAGTTGTTCTTGGTACTATTGACTCCAATATTGTATATGGATATGTAAAAAACAAAGATATATACGAATCAACAAGTGGAGAAATTATTAAGCCTGCATATAAACTTGTTATTTCAGACTGTAATGGTAATATACTTCTTGAATATAAAAATAAAAATATATATGTCACAAATGCTGTAGTTGATGATAATGTCATCAGGTTAAAGAGAGTAAAAAAAGTTAATGGAATTTTTAAACCAGCAGCAAATGATGATATTATGAATAAAAAAAATACCAAAAAAGAATCAATTAACATAACTACACGTATTACAGAAAAAGCTTTAACAGAGAAATATATTTCACTTCCTGCTGGATTTAAACTTAAAAAGAAGCCATCTGTAGACTCTACTGAATATGTAATGGTTACTGAAAATACGACATTACACTTAAACAATACTGAAAATTCTTCAATAAAATATTATATATACGCATATGGTGGAATTACTACCAGTGTTACAGACCCATCTGTAGCAATACAGATTGCAGATGAACAAATGGGAGTTGTAATGGACAACAAATCAAATATGGTATGGGAACGTGGAGGCAAATTCCTTTCAAAAGAATTGTCAAATATATCATATCCTGGTAATTCAGTATCAAGCATAAAATCGTGTACACAAATGTTATTACAAGCTGCACAACACACAATATCTGTAAATGAACTAAAAGGCAAATCAATAATGTCTATGCTGTCACAATATTTAGAACAGCCAGTAAACCTTACAGGATGTACTCTTGATGAAACATTATATTTTGTAAGTAATGGAAAACCAGTAATAGGCATGCTTAGTGAAACACATGCTGTTTTAATAACAGGCTATACCTCATCCACTGTATCATGGATGGACCCAGTTACAATGAGAAAAACTACCGTATCAATTTCCATTGCTGAAAAAATGTTTGAAAGAGCTGGATATGTGTTTGTCAGCTATGTATCTAATTAAACTTTAAATATATAACTAACCCATAAAATCTAAACAGTTTTATGGGTTAGTTTTTGTACATATGTATATAAATAATGGATATTTTTAGTAATTATGACAATAGATTTTAATATAATAAAAAGATACAATAACAAATAAAATACTTATAGAAAGGACTACTAAACTATGAAAAAACTTATTATTTACTTTATACTTACATTTCTTCTTACTTTATTATCTGCCATTAACCTTTATATAAATGTTTCAGGAAGCACATTTACAATGCCATCCGGCAATAATTCTAGCCAGGAAAATAATAAATACCATCAATATAATATAGAAAATAAATATACAAAATCTATTAATAAATATAATATACATGATAATAACATAACCAATAAAAAAAACAACCTTGGAGATAATATTAAAAATAAGTCTGGCAATAATAAACCTGACACAAATAATATTAAACAAAATATCCAGAATAACAATACTCCTGTACCATATAGTACAACAAACAATACTAATTATAATAAAAACTCAAATGGTTTTGATAAAAATAAAACTAATAAAAAGACTGGTAAGAATAAAACTAATAACAAAATAAATAATAATAAAACTAATAACAAAAATATAAACAGTAATAATTCTAATAATAATAATTCAATTAGCAAAAAACCAGTTTCTAATATAACATCTGGCAATAACAATATAAATAACATTATAATAGAATTTTCAAAACACTTTATTAAAATACCTGTTGGAAAGACAATTAATATTTCGTTGAAAATAAAACCAAACAATTTATCTTATAAAAAAATTATATATACGAGTGATAATAATTCTGTTGCAATCTATAAAAATAATAAAATTACAGGTATAAAAAAAGGATTTACCACAGTTCTTATAAAACTTCCTGATGGAACAATAAAAGCAGCATGTCCGGTTAAGGTTGTCTAATATAAATTATATATAATAACAGGAGAAAAACATTGGAAAATACAAATAATTATTTTTACCCACAGCTTCCGCCAAAGTTAAAAAATAAATGGCATATTACAGATATAATTACAAATTCAGGCAATTCACAAATTTATATAATAAAATGCAATACAAAAACCCGTATTCAAGATAATAAAAGAATTTTAAAAATTGTACATAAAACACAATTCCAGAAAAAAATTTACAAAGTAATTTCATGTATTGAAAGCAGTTATATACAAAAACCAATAGAAATAATTTACTACAAAAACAACTATTATATAATAACCAAATACCAGCTTAACTTAAATACTATAATAACACAAAAAGGTATAACACAAAACGATATACTAGATATAGCCTCTGATATCTCATCTTCTTTAGGGCTGCTACATTCAAAAAAAATACTTCACTTAGATTGTACACCTTCAAATATTTATATTAATGAAAATGGCTCTTACTGTCTTGGAGATTTTTCATCTGCTGTATTTATTAAAAATATAAATACACCTCTTAACTTTACACCAGGATATATTCCTCCTGAAATTTCAAATAAAGAACCACTTTCTTATTTATCAGATGAATATATTTTTTCATGTCTTTTATATACACTTTTCAATAATGGATATACATATAACAATAATAACATGTATAATAATATTAAAAACAATATTCCAGAAAATCTTTATTCAATAATAATAAAAGGATGTTCTAATAATCCATCAGACAGATTTTCTTCTATTTCTGAAATAAATAATAAATTAAATTCTATGCCAGTTATAGAGAACCTGTCTGCATACAATTATACTCTTCATATTACAGACCCTTTCCATCCTGTCTATTATTTGAAGACATCATTAATTAATATTAAACCTTGTCCTATTTATAAAAAACAATTTAAAACACTTTTGTTTTATGGAAGCCTTTTAATAATAACGGGATGTATATTTGTTTTTTCATTTTTTAATTATCTTTATAAAAATACTATATTTACAAAAGACAGCCAGCCATTTGAAAATACAGAAGATATCCAGGACATTGAAGAATTTGGCAATTATATTTCAAATAAATATAATAACAAAAATAATAATGAAACTAAAATTTCTAAAAATAATAATAACAGCAATTCTGAAAATGAAGCAGAATTAAGCAATACAAACCTGTTTTCAGTTCCACATCCACAAAACAGCAATTTTTCATGTGATAAATTAACAATTTTATATGCAAATGTTAATAAAATTGATAATCTGGAGAACATTATACACTACACCTCATTAAAAGAATTATATTTATCTGATAACAGGATTACCAGTGTATTGCCATTAGAAGAATTAGATAATTTAGAAATCCTTGTACTATCATATAATAAAATAACTGATTTATCACCATTATGTACATTAACACAACTGACACACCTGGATTTGTCTGGAAATAAAAATATGTATAATTTTAATGAACTTGTAAATCTATACAATCTTAAGACACTTAATGTTACAAATACTAATATTACAAATGATGAAGCCAGCTTCCTGTCCTCTAAAATTCCTGGTTGTAAAATATTTTATTAAAAAATGGACTAACCTCTCTAAGAACGAAAAATACAATATATAATATTTTAATAAAACAAAACTTTATATATTGTATAGTTCTCTCTTAAATATGGCAGCCCATTTTACAATAATTTTCTTTATAAGTTTCTAATACCTTTCAACTTCATCTTTAGTTATATATGCAATTATTGTTTTATTTTTAGATACATTTTCACTTCCAAAACAATATGCCTGTTTAATATATTCTGATGCCTTATCAAGTTTTTCTTTATCTGAAGAATATAATTCTGCTATTATATCCCCACTCTTAATATAATCTCCTGTCTTTTTATAAAACTTAATTCCAGCAGTAAAATCAATTACACTTTCCTTTACTTCTCTTCCTGCACCAAGAATAACTGCTGACCTTCCACAATGTTCTGTATCCATATGTGTAATATAACAATCTTTATTAGCAGTCCATTTATAAGAATATGCTGCTTTATCAAATAAAGAAGTATTATAAATATACCTTTCATCCCCGCCTTGCATTTTAACCATATCTGCCAATTTATCAAGTGCAGTATTATTATTTATAACATTATCAACCATTGACATACATTCTTCAATACTTCCCTTTCCTGCAAGATTAAGCATTGAAGCAGAAAATTTCCTGCATATTTCTACAAAATCATCTGGTCCGTTTCCTTTTAATGTTTCTATTGCCTCTATTACTTCTATATTATTACCTGTTGCAATTCCAAGAGGTACATCCATATTTGTAATATATGCTACAGTCTGACGTCCTGCCCCTTCTCCTATTGCTACCATTTTCTCAGCAAGTATAACAGCATCATCTATATTTTTCATAAATGCCCCGCTTCCAGTAGTAACATCAAGAACTATTTTATCACTTCCTCCAGCAAGTTTTTTACTCATTATTGATGCAGCTATTAATGGAATACTGTCAACTGTCGCAGTAACATCCCTTAATGCATAAAGTTTTTTATCAGCAGGTACCAGACCTTCAGATTGTCCAATTACTGATAATCCAACAGAATTTACTATTTCAAAAAACCTTTTATTACTAATAGATGTATTAAAACCTGGTATTGATTCAAGTTTATCAATAGTACCACCTGTAAAACCAAGTCCTCTTCCACTCATTTTAGCAACTTTTCCACCACATGCTGCAACAACTGGAGCAACCACCAGCGTAGTTTTATCTCCTACGCCTCCTGTACTGTGCTTATCTACTTTAATTCCTTCTATTCCCGATAAATCATTTATTTCTCCTGAATTTGCCATAATATTGGTCATATCTAAAAGCTCATTATCAGACATCCCTTGATAATATATAGCCATTAAAAGAGCCGCTACCTGGTAATCAGGAACCATACCTTCTACATATCCATTTATAAAATATTCAATTTCCTGTCTTGTAAACTCCCCACCTCTTTTTTTCTTATCAATAATATCATACATTCCCATAAACTTATCTCCTTAAAATATTATTTTATATTTAATGCACCAAAACCTTCTGGTAATAAATCTTTAAGTAACATCTCCCTATACTCATTTTCCGATTTAACAAGAATTATCTTAAAAGTTACAGGGTCACAAAATTCCATCATTACCTGTCTGCATACACCACATGGAGGACAAAAATCTCTTATTTTTTCCGAAGCACCGCCCGCTATAGCTATACATTCAAATTCCCTGCTTCCCTCACTTACTGCCTTAAAAAATGCTGTTCTCTCTGCACAATTCGTAGGTGAAAATGCAGCATTTTCTATATTGCATCCTGTAAATAAATTTCCTTCTTTATCTCTAAGACAGGCTCCAACTTTAAAACCTGAATAAGGAGAATAAGAATAATTTCTAACATCTATAGCCATCTTTATTATTTCATTATAATAATTGTTTTTATCCATTTACAATAATCTCCTTTTTTAAATTATTTTACCATTTATGTATATTTTTCACAATAATTATCAAAAATTATATATAGTAATAAATAATTAATAATTATTCCCTTTAAACAATCACAATTTCATATTATAATAGTAAGTAATTGGTATATTTAATTTTGGATGTATTTACAAACTTTATATAATACATCTCTTTTATGGAGGTATATATGAAACTTTTAAGCGTAACTATTCCATGTTACAATTCTGCGGAATACATGGAAAATGCAATAAAGTCTGCAGTTGCAGGAGGAGAAGACATAGAAATACTTGTTGTTAATGATGGTTCAAATGACAATACCGCAAATATTGCTGATGAATATAGTAAACGGTATCCTGGTATAGTACGTGCTATTCATAAGAAAAACGGAGGACATGGTTCTGCTGTCAATACAGGAATTGCAAATGCTAAAGGATTATACTTCAAAGTTCTTGATAGTGATGACTGGTTTGATGAGGACAGCCTTTTAAAAGTAATGGATTTTTTACGTAAAGTAGTAACTGACTCAATACCACTTGATATGCTTATATGTAATTATGTTTACGAAAAACCAAGCATCAATAAACAAAAAGTTATTTCATATAATAGTGCTATACCTAAAGATAAATTTATTACATGGAATAATGTAAAACACTTCCGTATGAGCCAGAACCTTATTATGCATTCTCTTATATACAGGACAAAACTTTTAAGGGACTGCAAATTAAAACTTCCAGAACACACATTTTACGTAGACAATATTTATGCATATAAACCATTGCCATATGTTAAGTGTATGTATTATATGGATACTAACCTGTACCGTTACTATATAGGCAGAAGTGACCAGTCTGTCAACGAAGTTGTTATGACAAAACGTATTGACCAGCAAATAAAAGTAACCAAACTTATGATTGACTGTCATAATCCTTTAAAGATTAAAAATAAAAAACTTCGTAATTACATGATTAAATATCTGGCAATGATGATGATTGTCAGTTCTGCTCTTTTAGTAAACGAAGGTTCTCCAGAAAATCTGAAAAAGAGAGAAAACCTTTGGAAATATCTAAAAGAAAATAATTTGGCTGTATATAAAAATATAACAAGAAGAAAGTTAGGATATCCTATGCAGTTTTCTAGTAAAACAGGACGTAAAATAATTGTATGGGGATATATATTTTTCAACCGTATTTATGGATTTAATTAGATAATGTACAAATTATCAAAGGGGGATAAAATGGAACAGTTAATGTACTATGATGAGGAAGAAGAGTGGAACAAAGCGCTTCTTTTATACAATGCTGCGCTTAAAGAATTTTCAACTAAACTTGAAATTCTGAATAATGAGTTTAAACTTGCACACCAGTATAACCCAATAGAACACATTACTTCCCGTCTTAAGTCAGCACAAAGTATTGCAAGAAAAATGCGTATCAAACAGAAAGAACTTACTGTAGAAAATATTATACGTTATATTAATGATGTTGCAGGTATAAGGATTATTTGCACTTTTACATCTGATATATACAGAATTGCAGATGCTATTACTAACCAGAATGATGTAACCACCTTAAAAATAAAGGATTATATTGCCAATCCAAAACCTAATGGCTATACCAGTTACCATATGATTGTTTCTGTTCCTATCTTCTTATCTAATGATGTTATTGATACAAAAGTAGAAATACAAATCAGGACAATCGCTATGGATTTCTGGGCAAGTCTTGAACATAAAATATATTATAAATTTGAGGGCAAAGCTCCTGAAGGAATAAGGGAAGAATTACGCGAATGTGCAAACATTATATCATTTCTTGACCAGAAAATGTTATCAATAAATGAAAGTGTTAAAAACTATCATAAAGATTTTAATGGTGGAGATGTAGTAAATAATGATATTGATTCAATTTCTAATACTTTAAAACCTCTTTATGGTTCTATATACACTGACTAGAATTGAGAACAATTAAAAAATCTCTGTAATAAAAATAAACACCAGCAAAAATTTATATAATTTTTACTGGTGTTTTTCTTTACTCTTCTTTTCTTTCCTTCATTTTAATTATTCCAATATTCTGTTTTGCTTCATTAAGTGCCTGCTGTTCCTCCTCTGATAATATAACAAATGTTTCACCATTCACTACTTCTTTTGAATAAGTATAACAGCCTTCCCGTGAACTATGCATAGAATTTAGTATAAACCCATTATTTTCTGCTGTAAGCAGAACCAATACAAAACTTAACTTTCCACCAATCTCTTGAAATGCATCATATTTTACAAGTGCAACTTTTTGGTAAGTAGTTGCCAGCTGGGTATTTATAGCATTTATTTTGCTATTTATATCAGATACTTCTGCTTGTAATGTATCTATAGCAGAAAACTTATCTAATATCGCCTTTTCAAGATTCTTACCATCTTCCCCATTCATAAATTGGTTATATCTGACACGTACATTGTGGCTTTTTACCATAGATACAATTAATAATATAAAAAGTAATATTATAACTGCCGCCATTCCTATAACCACATATCCAATATCTAAACCAATTAAGTTAAATAATTCCATATATGCTTACTCCAACCTTTCAATATATTAATTAATATTAGACATAATGTCGATTAATCTTTCAAATTCTTCTGGTGAATAATATTCTATTTCTATTTTTCCCTTCCCATCATTTTTATGACTGATATTAACTTTTGTCCCCATTACAAGTTTAAGCTTCTCTTCATATTGTTTAAATATAAGCTTTTCTTGTTGTGTTTCAATTTTCTCTTCTTTTTTTGGTGCAGTTTCTTTGCTGTTAATTAACTTAACTAAACGTTCAGTTTCCCGTACGCTTAATTTCTCATCAAATATTTTTACTGCAGCATTATATTGTTCATCTACATCTTCTATAGCAAGCAATGCCCTGGCATGTCCACTTTTTATTTTATCCTCTATTATCATATTCCTGACTCTTTCATCAAGTTTTAAAAGACGCAATGAATTTGTAATAGTAACCCTGCTTTTTGATACTTTTTCGGCTACTTCATCTTGTTTAAGATTATACTCTTCAATTAATCTGTTAAAAGCTTCTGCTTCTTCAATAGGATTAAGGTCTTCACGCTGTAAATTTTCAATCAAAGCAATTTCTATAATTTGCTGGCTATTATATTCTTTAACTATTACAGGTATATCCTTCAGACCTGCTATTCTTGCTGCCCTCCATCTTCTTTCACCTGCAATTATACTATAAAAGTCTTCTTTACTTTTTTGTACTATTAATGGTTCAATAAGACCATGTTGCCTTATTGATTCAGCAAGCTCTTGTAAAGAGTCTTCATCAAAAAATTTTCTTGGCTGTGTAGCATTGGGTTCTATTTTATTTATATCTATTGTATCAATTTCTTTTATTACTTCTTTAACTACTTCCTTTTCTGTTTCCGTTTTATTTACAGAAGAATTATCTTTTGCACTTTCCTCTGTTTCAGGAATTAATGCATCAAGACCTTTACCCAATCCTCTCTTTGACATTTTTATTCATTTCCCCTTTCAATAACCTCTTCTGCTAGTGCCCTGTAACCTTCTGCACCTGAAGACTTTGGCTCATAGATATTTATTGGCAGTCCATGGCTTGGTGCTTCTGCAAGTCTTACATTTCTTGGTATAATACTTTTATAAATATTTTGATGAAGGTTGTCTTTTACATTCTCAACTACCTGTAAAGATAGGCAAGTCCTTGCATCATACATTGTAAATACTACACCCTCTATTTCTAAATCTGGATTTAGTCTCTTTTTAACCAGTTCTATTGTATACATAAGCTCACTTAGACCTTCAAGTGCATAATATTCACATTGGATAGGAACTAATACTGTATCAGCAGTCGTCATAGCATTAACAGTAAGAGTATTTAATGAAGGAGGACAATCAATAAGAATAAAATCATACTGTTCTCTTATTTTATCTACTTGTTTCTTTAAAATATATTCTCTGTTACTTTTACCAATAAGCTCAACTTCTACCCCTACAAGACCTCTTTCAGATGGAACTACTGATAATCTTTCGACGACTGATGGAGTAATGGCTTCATTAATTCCTATTTCTTCCAAAAGAATTTGATAACTTGTATGTTCAAGATTTAACTTATTAATTCCAAGCCCGCTTGTAGTATTTCCTTGAGGGTCCATATCAATAACTAATACATTTTTCCCCTTTTCAGCTAAACATGCTGATAAATTAATGGCTGTTGTTGTTTTTCCAACGCCTCCTTTTTGATTAGATATTGCTATTACTCTACTCATATCTTTTATCCTTTCACAATGTTTCACGTGAAACATATTTTAAAATTTAAAAAATAAATGTTTCACGTGAAAC
>VSNJ01000126.1 GCA_009774235.1 Lachnospiraceae bacterium | reverse complement strand
AAGTAATGAAGAAAGAAAATTATTAGCAGACGCATATGAAAAAGGATATAAAACAAAAGATTTATCAGAAATTTTTATTGATACAAGCTGACAGCTTGTATTTTTGTATATAAATATTTATTCTGCACCAGGATGCGTTTGAAAATTGTTTGCATAAACCAGTTTTCTTTTCATATACATGGTGTAAGGACATAAATATAACTATGGAATACAAAAAGGAGGCTGGCTATGGACAAGGGCAGGGATAATACAGGACAAGTTCTTCAGGTGCTGCCTGTTGCAATAAGAAAGAGGTTTACAGAGGTTTTTAAGGATTTATCCGATGTACAGGAGATACGTTTAAGAGCAGGGAGGCCACTTATAATTATATATGGCAAGTGTGAATATTTTTTAGGAATAAACAGTGGGCTTACGCATAGTATAGAAAAGGCATATTATGTTTCTGCCAGTGAGTTAAGGGAAGCTATGGATTATATAAGCAATTATTCAAGGTATGCATTTGAGGAAGAGCTCCGGCAGGGATATATTACTATACAAGGAGGCCACAGGATAGGAGTTGCAGGGAAAATATTATGGGAAAATGGGAGAGTTAAAAATATGGGTAACATATCATTTATGAATATAAGGGTAGCACACCAGGCAACAGGATGTAGTGAAAAAATTATGCAATATATAAGGCATGGTAATGGTATTTATAATACATTGCTTATTTCACCGCCAAGATGTGGAAAAACTACTTTATTACGGGATATGATACGTATACTTTCTAATGGTGATGGTTATAACCGTGGTTTTACGGTTGGTGTTGTTGATGAACGTTCTGAGCTTGGGGCATGTTATAAAGGGTGTCCACAGAATGACCTTGGATGCCGTTCTGATGTACTTGATGGCTGTCCAAAAGCAGAGGGAATGATGATGCTTGTCCGTTCAATGGCGCCAGAGATAATTGCTGTAGATGAGATTGGTTCTAATAAAGATGCAAGTGCAGTAAATTATGTAATGAATTGTGGTATACATGTAATTGCAACGGTACATGGGCTTGATATGGGGGAGATAAGGAACAAGCCTGTGCTGGGAAGCCTTGTAAAAGAACAGGCATTTAAAAGATATATATTATTAGAAGCGGGTAAAATTGGCAAAGTAAGCCATATATTTGATGAAAGAGGCGTAGTTTTGTATAGACAGGGCTGTATAGTTCCAGAAAGGATAGTTACAGATGGGGTGGTAAGTGCGTGATAAAATTTATAGGCGTGTTGCTTATAGTATCAGGAGGAATGCTTCTGGGACATTATTTTGCAGAAAAAAACCTTATAAGAATACATATTTTAGAAGAGTTTGAACAGGCTTTGCAGTATATATATGGTGAGATAGAATATGCTGCATTGGATATTGGGGAAATATTTGGAAGCCTGGCGGTAAGAAGCAGGTACTGTGGTGGTTTCTGGGCTTATATGTATAACAGGCTGTTAGAAAATAATGGTGGGGATTTGTATAGTATATGGCTTGATGGGTTAGATAACAGTACATGGGCCATGTATCTTTTATATGAAGACAAGCTGTTTATAGAGGAAGTTGGAAAGAATACTGGCAGCCTGGACAGGCAGAGCCAGTTGCATACGCTTGAAATATTTAAAAACAGGCTGGAGGGTATAATATCAGCTGCAAGAAGCGAATATAAAGGCAAAGCAAAAGTATGCCATGCTGTTGGGGCGGCAGCAGGGATTTTTATAAGCGTACTGCTGGTGTAGTTATATCTGGAGGAGGATTAAAATGACAATTAATCTTATTTTTAAAATTGCTGCCGTTGGAATACTGGTGTCAGTACTTGGACAGGTTCTTAAACATTCTGGAAGGGATGAGCAGGCATTTCTGGTAAGCCTTGCAGGACTTATACTTGTGCTTTTATGGGTAGTACCATATATAGAAGATTTATTCGAGACAATACAGAGATTGTTTGCAATGGGCTGAACAGAGGGAACATGCCCTGGAAAAATGGAGGATTTATATGGTAAAGGTTGCTGTTATAGGAGTAATTGCTATTTTCCTTGCAATGTCTTTAAAAAGTGACAAACAGGAATTTGCAATGCTTGTAATACTTGCTGCCAGTCTTATTATACTTGGGCTTGCTTTGTCAAAGATTGATGATGTACTTAGTGTAATACATATGGTAGAAAGTTATCTTGGTGATAATTCAGTTTATATAAATATACTTCTCAAAATGGTGGGAATTACATATGTTGCAGAATTTTCTTCTAACTTGTGCAAAGATGCAGGATATGGTGCAGTGGGAAACCAGATTGAATTTTTTGGAAAGGTTATGATAATTGCTGTAAGTATACCTGTTATTAAATCACTTATACAAACAATATCAGCATTTTAAATTTCCAGACACGCCCTGTTGTTCCATACAGATAATATAAATATCTTGTATAAAAAGGAGGCCAGATTATGGATAGTATTACTGATAGCATTATGCAGGAAATATCAAGTGATGACATACAAAAGGTTATGGATTCTACCCTTAAAGGGCAGTCATTTGATTTTTCAGAATATATAGGAAACATAATAAACGGACAAAGCCCTTTTTCCTTTGAAGAAGCAGGTAAGTATATATTGGAAGGTATACGTGATAATATTGTCCAGGAAAAAAATATATACATATATCTGGTTATAATAGCCCTTATGGGAGCCTTAATAGCTAATTTTTCAAAACTTCTCCAAGGTAAGAAAGTTGCAGAAACAGCTTTTTATATGGTGTACATGCTGTTTTTCTCAATACTTGCAGTATCATTTACGCAGTTGTGCAATGTTGCATCAGAAACATTAGAAAATGTATTTGATTTTATAAAAATATTTTCCACAGCATATTTTACATGTATTGCATTTACCAATGGAAGTATGGCAGGAAGCGTATTTTATGAATTTACACTTGTTATGATGAGCGTGACAAGTTATGTTGTTATAAAATTTGCACTTCCTGCTGTACAGTTTTACTTTTTTCTGCGGATTGCCAGCCAGATTTCTGAAGAAGATGTATTTTCAAGGCTTGCAAAACTTATTAAAGATATTGTAAGTACAGGGCTTAAGACAATGTTTGGTATAATTATGGGGGTAAATGTTGTGCAGGGGCTTATAGTTCCTGTTGCAGCAGAAGCTAAAAATTCAATTATAGTAAAGATGGGCAGTTCAATACCTGGCATTGGAAATACAATAGGAAGTGTTGCAAGTACAGTATTATGTGCAGGAAAGCTTGTTAAAAATGCAGTTGGAATAGCAGGGATAATTGTAGTAATTATTATATGTGTAATTCCTCTGGTAAAACTTGTTGCAGGTAAATTTGTATACCAGATAATTTCTGCTTTTATACAGCCTGTATCAGACAAAAGGATTGTAAACTGCCTGGATGCTGTAACAGATGCAGTAAAAATGCAGATATATGCAGTTGGTACAGGATGCATGATGTTTGTAATATCAATAGCATTAATAAGTGCTATGACAACATGACAGGGGAGAGGTTTTTATGGCAGGGTTTATTAAAAGTGTACTTATATTTACATTGGCTGTAACATTAATGAAAAGCCTGGTCAATAATCAAAGTTTCAGGATATATTTTAAATTCTTCAGCGGGCTGGTACTTATACTTCTTATGGTTAGCCCGCTTATAAATTTCCTGTCTGGGGACAAAAGCTGGTATAGCAGGCTTGAAGAAGAGATTTTCAACTTTAACCTGGAAGGGATAAATGATGAACTTAAAGTAGCAGATGGGATGTTTGAGGAAATAATAAAGGAAGAGTGTAAAGAAAATATTAAGGAGCAGATAAAAAACCTTGCACAGAAAAGAAATGTAAATATTAAAGATATTGATATTGGTATTGATGAAAAAAGCAGTTCTATACAGATTGTATCAGTGGATATTAGTATTACAGGAAATAACGGGAGTGAGGGAAAAGAAGATAAAGCAGCAGATGGGGATATAGATATAAGAGTTGATGTGGAAGCTGTGAATGTGATGTCCGGAGAGGAGGGAAAAGTGGGGGAAAGTGAAGAAGCCAGTAGTAATATAGGTGGTATTAGGAAGGCAGAAGGTAAAAATATAAAAATGCTAAAGAATGATATAAGCAGCTATTTTCTTATAAAGGAGGCAGCAATAAATATATGGGAATAAAGTGGGATGGAAAGAATTTTAAAGAATTTGTGGAGGATAGAAGCCAGATAATACAAAAAATAGGGCTTCCACGCATTTTGTTAATTATAATTGCAGGAATTGTGCTTGTTGTAGCGTCTGTTACTGATAAAAAAGGGAATAATGATGTTTATGAAGATGATGTTTATACACCTGGCGGAGGGGATAATAATATAAATGGTTCTTATAATTATTCTAGTGAATCTGCTGCTTTAAATGCAATGGCAGAATATGCATCAAGAGAAGAAGGCAAGCTGGAAAGAATATTAGGACAGGTGGAGGGTATAGGCAAAGTAAAGGTTATGATTACACTTGCATCATCTGAAGAACGCATGACATTACAGGATACTGACAATACAGAAAGCAGCACAGATGAACAGGACAGTAACGGTGGCAGCAGGCAGCAGGAAGAATATATTTTAAAAAGTGAAAATGTAATAATTTCATCAGAAGGCAATGAATATCCTTATGTTGTACAGGTAAATTCACCTAAGATAGAGGGAGTTGCAGTAGTTGCAGAGGGTGCAGGCAGTGGAAAAAAAGATAGTGAAATAATTGATGCTGTTGTGGCATTATTTTCAATCGAACCTCATAAAATCAAAGTAATGAAGATGGAATAATACAAAGAAAGGATATTAATGAAATGAAAAAAACGTCACACAAAAACCAGATTATAGTTACTGCACTTGCTGTAATGATAATTGTAGCAGGCTACCTGAATTTTACTGGCCAGGAAATAAGCACAAGCGGGCTTACTAAAAGCAGCAAAAATACTGCGGGAAGTGATACTGCTGGGGAGAAGAAAGATACCAGTGATGGGTCTGTAGAAACAGTTGCAGACGGGGAAAATACTAAAACAGATATTTCAGCAGAGGATATAGGCAATGATGACTATGTAGTTTCTGATACTGGAGAGGTAGTTGCATCAGAAGAAAACCCAGGAGAAGCTGTAATGGTTTCAAATACAATAGGGGCAGATTATTTTGCATCAGCAAAGCTTACCAGGGAACAGACACGTGCTAAGAATAAAGAAACACTTATGAATATAGTTAATAATAAATCTATTGCGTCTGCTGATAAGAAACCAGCAATAAAACAGGTTGCTAATATTACTAAAAATTCTGAAAAAGAAAATGCCGCAGAACTTATGTTACAGGCAAAGGGCTTCCAGAATGCTATTGTAAGCATAAATGATGGCAATGCTGATGTTGTAGTTGATTCTAACGGGCTTACTGAACAGCAGATTGCACAGATAGAAGATATTGTAAGACGCAAAACTGGCATAGAAGCAGGCAAAATTGTAATAACACCTGTAAAAGTTACAGATAATAATGAATAGAAACTAAAGTAAAGATTGCAAAACTTCTGCATTTTGGTATAATGGATTAAATATAGGATAGTAAATATACAGAACTAAGGAGGGTACTGGTGTGTCAAAAGAGCAGGAACCAAAGGAGTATGTTATGGAGAAAAGGGGAACAGGCGAGGTTAAGATTGCATCAGATGTAGTTGCAATTATAGCGGCACTTGCCGTTACAGAAACAGAAGGTGTAAGCTCAATGGCAGGAAATATTACAAATGAGCTTATAGGAAAGTTTGGTATGAAGAACCTGTCAAAGGGAGTTAAAGTAACAATGGAAGACGGTCTTGTTCATGTAGATATTATGCTTAATGTGAAATATGGTTATAGCATAAGGAATGTATCAGAACAGGTACAGAACAGGGTGAGCCAGCAGATTGAAACTATGACAGGTCTTGTAGTTCCTGAGGTAAATGTCCGTGTTGCAGGCGTAAACTTGAGTGAATAGGCAGAAAAACTTGTGACAGGATATAGAAAGTAAGGTACAATAGATTATGACAAGAAAGAAAATCAGGGAAAATTTATATATTATGTTGTTCCGTGTGGATTTTTATGAAAAGGAAGAACTTAAAGACCAGGCGGAAATATATCTTGGGGAAGAGATAGAAGGCGCATCAGAAAAGGAAAAAGAGGAACTCCAGAGTAAGTTTGGCACTGTACTGGATAACCTGGATGTGATTGATGCAGAGATTGAGTCAAAAGCAAAAGGCTGGACAGTGAAAAGGATAGCAAAGGCAGAACTCACTGTGCTGCGTCTGGCTGTGTTTGAAATACTTTATGCAGATGATGTGCCTGATGGTGTAGCTATTAATGAGGCAGTGGAACTTTCAAAACTTTATTGCGCTGACAAGGCAAAAGGTTTTATAAATGGTATACTTTCATCTGTTGTCAAGGCTAAGGAAAGTGGTAATAAAGACAATGGCATGGAAGACCAGGATGGGCAGGATAATAAAAAAGATTAATATGCTGCAAGGTGTGTGGCATGTTTTGTATGGAGCGTAAGTTTATGGATGAAGTAAGTTCCGTTTCCCAGGTTAATATGTATATTAAAAATATGTTTACCAGGGAGTATGCCTTGAATAATATTTCCGTAAGGGGAGAAGTATCTAATTGTAAATATCATTCATCAGGGCATATTTATTTTACAATAAAAGACAATTCATCACAGCTTTCCTGTGTTATGTTCGCTTCTATGCGCTCTGGATTAGGTTTTAAGATGGAAGAGGGCAATGGCGTGATAGTGCAGGGAAGCATAAGTGTTTATGAGCGTGATGGGAAATACCAGCTTTATGCCAGAAAGGTTACAAGGGATGGTGAAGGCAGGTTATATGAAGAATATGAGAAGATGAAAAAGCGCCTTTTAGCAGAGGGGCTTTTTGATGCAGACAGGAAAAAAAAGATACCATTATATGCCAGAAGCATAGGGGTGGTTACTGCACCAGAAGGTGCGGTTATCCATGATATATGTAATGTTGCAGGCAGACGCAACCCTTATATACAGATTTACCTTTATCCTGCAAGGGTACAAGGTGAAGGGGCAGAGGATACAGTTATAAAAGGAATACAGTATTTTGAAAAAACAGATGTTGATACAATTATAATAGGCAGAGGGGGAGGCTCTATAGAAGATTTGTGGGCATTTAATTCTGAAAAACTTGCAAGAGCAGTCTTTGCATGTACTAAACCTGTTATTTCTGCTGTAGGGCATGAGACAGATACTACTATAGCTGATTTTGCAGCTGATTTAAGGGCACCTACACCATCTGCTGCGGCAGAGCTTGCTGTATATCCATATAAAGAAGTGGAAGCAGTATTAAGGGAAGCAGCATATTCCCTTAAATGGCAGATAAATAATATTTTAAAGATAAGAAAATTAAAACTTGAACAGTACCAGATGTCACTTAAGCATTTAAGCCCAAATGATATCCTGCGCCAGAGGAGGCTGTATACCGCAGACTGTGAGGACAAGCTGCGCCTTGTTATGGAGCAGAGGCTGCTTGCTGCAAGACACCAGCTTGAATTGTATGTGGAAGAACTTAAAGGGCTTTCTCCATTATATAAGTTACAAGGTGGTTATTCTTATGTGACAGACAAAGATGGCAATAGTGTAAATTCGGTTAGTAAAATAAAAGAAGGTGAAGAACTGGTGCTTTATATGCAGGATGGACAGGCAGAGGTTAAAGCAGGCAGTGTTAAAAGAAAGGCATGGTTTAATTATGGCAGCAAAGAAGATGACGCTTGAACAGTCATTTGAAAGCCTTGACAGTATTATAGGGCAGCTACAGAGTGGGGAACTTTCACTAGAAGAATCTTTTAAAAAATATGAAGAAGGCATGAAACTTGTGAAAAGCTGCAATGATACACTTGATAAGGTAGAAAAGAAACTTATTGTAATAGACAATAAAGAGTGAGGACATGTTGAAATGGGAGAACCATTATTTATGGATAAGGCTGCTTTTGGGAAGCAGCTGGAAGAAGAAACGGAATGGATTGAAAGAAATATAAAAGGATTTCTGCCAAAGGATGTAACATTGCAGAAGACAATATATAAGGCTATGGAATATAGCATTATGGCAGGTGGAAAAAGGCTGCGCCCTATGTTTATGTGGGAAGCATATAAGATGTCTGGCGGAAATGATGAAAATGTTATACTTCCTTTTATGGCTGCTATAGAAATGATACACACATATTCCCTTGTACATGATGATTTACCAGCAATGGATAATGATGAATACAGGCGTGGCATGAAGACTACACATATAGTCTATGGGGAAGATATGGGTATACTTGCAGGTGATGCACTGCTTAATTATGCATTTGAAACTGCATTGTCATGCTTTAATGATGGTACAGATACTGTCCTTAAATCAAAGGCACTTAAGGTTCTTGCAAATAAGTCAGGCATATATGGGATGCTTGGGGGACAAGTTGTTGATGTTGAGAAGACCGGGGAAACTCTTTCAAAGGAAGAACTGGATTTTATATATAGTTTAAAGACAGGTGCACTTATTGAAGCAGCATTTATGGCAGGTGCAGTGCTTGCGGGCGCAGATAGTAATATTGTGGCAGCATTTGAAAAAGCGGGCCATTGCATTGGCATGGCTTTCCAGATACAGGATGATATACTTGATATTACAAGTACACAAGAAGAACTTGGGAAGCCAGTACACAGTGATGAAAGAAATGAAAAGTCAACGTATGTGGCTGTTTATGGAATGGACAATGCATTAAAGGCAGTTAAGGAGTATTCAGAACAGGCACTTGGTATTTTAAGCAATATGCCTGTACAAAATAGTTATCTTAATACATTAGCCAGGATGCTTATTAACCGTAAAAAGTAAGGAGAATTGTTGTGTGTGGATTACTTGACAGGATAAACCAGCCAAATGATATAAAAAATATAGATGCTAAAGATTATAGAAGGCTTGCATGGGAGATAAGACGTTTTCTTGTAAGGAATGTAAGCCGTACAGGAGGACATCTTGCTTCTAATCTTGGTGTTGTGGAGCTGTCAATGGCGCTGCACCTTTGCTGTGAGCTGCCATATGACCAGATTGTATGGGATGTAGGTCACCAGAGTTATACACATAAGATACTTACAGGCAGAAAGGAAGAGTTTGGAAGTTTAAGACAATATGGCGGATTAAGTGGGTTTCCTAAACGTGCGGAAAGTGGATGTGATGTATTTAATACTGGACATAGTTCAACTTCCATAAGTGCTGCTATTGGTCTTGCAAAGGCAAGGGATATAAGAGGCGGGGTACAGAAGATTTTTGCAGTAATTGGGGATGGTGCACTGTCGGGCGGCATGGCTTATGAAGCTTTAAATAATGCTGCAAGGCTGGACTCTAACCTTATAATTGTGCTGAATGATAACCAGATGTCAATTTCAAGGAATGTAGGAGGCATGGCAGGATATCTTGGCAATATAAGGACAAATACAAATTATACAGGCCTTAAAGAAGATGTTGAAAAAGTGCTTAAAAAGATGCCATGGATAGGAGAAGCCCTTACTGGCAGTATAAGGGGATTTAAGGATGTATTAAAAAGGATATTTATACCTGGAATGCTTTTTGAAGATATGGGTATTAAGTTTATAGGTCCTATAGACGGGCATGATATAAAACAGATGGTGTCTGCGTTTGATGCTGCGGCAAATGTAAAAGAGGCTGTGCTGGTGCATGTATGTACAAAAAAAGGGAAAGGTTATCCTCCAGCAGAGAAAGACCCTGCTTCATTCCATGGTGTGGCACCATTTTTTGTGCGTGATGGTACTCCAAGGGCAGATGCCAAGGATAAGGAAACTTATACTGATGTATTTAGCAGGACAATAACAGCACTTGCAGACAGGAATACCAGGCTTACAGCAGTGTCAGCGGCAATGCCTGCTGGTACAGGGCTTGTGCCATTTTCAGAAAAGTACCCTGGAAGGTTCTTTGATGTAGGCATAGCAGAAGAACATGCTGTAACATTTGCAGCAGGAATGGCAGCAGGAGGGCTTAAACCTGTAGTTGCTATTTACTCTACATTCCTGCAGAGAGCATATGACCAGATATTACATGATGTCTGTCTTTGCAGGCTTCCTGTTGTATTTGCAGTTGACAGGGCAGGAATAGTTGGGAGTGATGGTGAAACACACCAGGGTATTTTTGATATAGCATTTATGATGCCTATGCCAGGAATAACTATTCTTGCGCCTAAAAATTCCTGGGAGCTTAAAGCTATGCTTAACTTTTCTATAGAATATAACGGACCTGTGGCAATACGCTATCCAAGAGGTGAGGCTTACACAGGGCTTGAAGAATTTAAGCAGCCAGTAGAATATGGCAGGGGCGAATGGATAGCCAGGGGACATGGGATAGTTCTTCTTGCTGCTGGAAGCATGGTAAAAACAGCCGTGGAAGTATACCATATATTCAAAGGACGTGGAATTAATATATCTGTTGTTAATATGCGCTTTTTGAAACCACTGGATGATATCCTTCTGGAAAAAGCGTTAAACGGGCACAGCCTGGCTGTAACACTTGAAGAAGGTGTTGTAACGGGAGGTTTTGGACAGGCTGTTGCAGATTGGTCAAACAGCAGGAATACCAATGCAAAAGTATTGTGCATAGGGCTTCCAGATAAGTTCTTAGAACATGGCTCTGTTAGTATATTAAAAGAGAAATATGGAATAGATGCAAAAAGTATTGCTGAAAGGGTGCTGAAAGCATATGAAGAAGAAAAAGGAAAGGCTTGATGTCCTTCTTGTAAAAAGATGCCTTGCAGAATCAAGGGAAAAGGCGAAAGCAGTTATAATGGCAGGAGATGTATTTGTCAATGGGCAGCGTGAGGACAAAGCAGGAAGTACATTTGAAGAAGATGTAAATATTGAAGTAAAAGCTGCTGCCATGAAATATGCCAGCAGGGGTGGCTATAAACTTGAGAAGGCAGTTTCATTATGGGATATCAGGCTTGAAGGAATGGTCTGTATGGATGCAGGGTCTTCTACAGGAGGGTTTACAGACTGTATGTTACAGAATGGCGCAAGTAAAGTATATGCTGTAGATGTTGGGACAAACCAGCTTGCATGGAAGCTGCGCCAGGATGAACGTGTAGTTTCTATGGAGAAAACCAATATAAGATATATAACACATAATGATATTCCAGATAAAATCAGCTTTGTGTCAATAGATGTTGCATTTATTTCACTTACAAAGGTGCTTATCCCTATACGTGATATACTGGAAGATGGAGGAAGGATAGTGTGCCTTGTGAAGCCGCAGTTTGAGGCAGGGCGTGAAAAGGTAGGGAAGAAAGGTGTTGTGCGTGACCAGGCAGTACACCTTGAAGTCCTGGAAAATATTATGGTATATGTATTGTCAGAAGGATTTAGTATTATAGATTTAAGCTATTCGCCTATAAAAGGACCAGAAGGTAATATAGAATATCTTCTTTATATTGAAAAGAAAACGGGCAGTATAGAAAGTATAAATCCTGGTAAAGCAAAGGAAATATTTAAAAGCAGGTATATGCAGCTGGCAGCGGATATTACAGGACAGGCACATAACAGCCTGGATAAGTGAGGATTGGCTATAATGGAACATTTTTGTATTATTACAAATAGTGATAAAAGCGCAAACCATGATATGGCAAAACATATAATGGAATATATGGATAAACACGGAAAACAGTGTATTATACTTGAGAACCGTATGTCTTCTTCAGCAGGCATAAGGCATTTTACAGATGTGTCAAAGATACCAGGTGATACTGAGTGTGCAATAGTCCTGGGCGGCGACGGGACAATGATACAGGCAGCGATAGACCTTGTACATAGAGAACTTCCTATTATTGGTGTAAATACAGGAAACCTTGGTTTTCTTACAGAGGTGGAGCAGAACAATGTTGACAATGCATTAGAGAGGCTTGTTAATAATAATTATGAAATAGAAAACCGTATAATGCTTAAGGAAATTTCTTATTTTAAGCAGCCTGACAGCCGTTCATCATGTTATGCCCTGAATGATATTGTTGTAAGTAAAAGGGGTGGCATACGGCTTATTACAATAAAAGTATTTTTAAATAATGAACTTGCTGATATTTACAGGGCAGATGGTATAATAATATCAACCCCTACTGGTTCAACAGGATATAACCTTTCTGCAGGAGGACCTGTCCTGGTACCTCACCTTAAGGCTACAATAGTTACACCTATATGTCCTCATTCGCTTAATAAAAGAAGCCTTATTGTGGATGCATCAGACAGGATAACTCTTGAAGTCGGACAGACAAAGGATACAGGTGAAGACCATGCAGTTGTTGCTGCAGATGGAAGAAATGTAGGTGAGCTGTCTACGGGTGACAGGCTTGTGATTGAAGTTCCACAT
>VSNJ01000125.1 GCA_009774235.1 Lachnospiraceae bacterium | reverse complement strand
TCAACTGCCATTATGAATGCCTTGAAACAACTGATTACACAACAAGGATTCCACTTATAAAACTTGTAAACTGGTGTTATAAAAATTATTTCATAAAAAAAGCAAAAACACACAAAAAATGTTATAATTTAATCACGACAAAAAATTTAACAAAGGAGTGTTTCTGCATGGTTAATTATAACAGACTGTCAGGGAAATTAAAAGAGGATTTAGCGGTTTTTTCACAAAAAATTTCAAAAGATATGAAATACCCGACAAAAAAATTTATGCTCCAGATGCTTTATGGAATACTGGAAAGCAATAAAGTACATTTAAGTGGAATTATACGTTCACTGGAAGAAAGCATTAACCCTAAGAAAACAATTGACAGGCTGTCAAGAAATCTTTCTTCTTTTGGTGGCAAAGAGAATATAATGAAAAATTATACCAGGCTTATAAGAAAAGAGATTAATGAAAAAAGTTCTGTCATCATAATTGATAATTCTGATATTACAAAAACATACAGTAAAAAAATGGAAGCCATTTCTGATGTAAGGGCAATGTCATCAACTTACGACAATACTATTCTAATGTTTTATATTTTGTGAGAATTTTACAAAAGGATGTTTAGGCTTTCTATTATTACAGATACGATTTGGATGTATCAGTACAACCTCTTTTTGTAAGCTTTAAGCCTGCTTTTTAAGTGAGTTTCTCAACAGAGAAATGAGCGCAGAAAAACAAAAAACACTTGCTATGCAGTTGGTGGGAAAAGTTTAAGCTTCAAGTAAAAAAACTCCAATATTGCAAAAATATGGGTTCATCAGCCACATTTTGAATAAAGGACTATAACTCATTGTGAGCATAAAAATTATAACATAATATATTGTTAAAATTTATTAGGACAAACGCATGAATGAATAAACTGTAAATATCTTATTAAAAAGCACTATAGCAATCCAATAAAAGTTTAAACAATATTACATGAATGAAACCAACCAATACAATCAGAAACACAAATTTTTGAAAAGGCATATCCAATAGCCTCTAGCAAGTTATTTAAATTCCTGGCTTTTAATTTCCTCAAAATAGATTTTATTTTAGACCACATCTTTTCAATAGGATTCAAGTCTGGACTATATGGTGGTAAATAAACCACATTTATTTTTAAATCTTTTATCACTTTTTTTACTTCTTTTGAATGATGTGTCCTCATGTTATACATGATGACAATATCATCTTTTTTCAAGGCTGGAGCAAGTACATTTTTCAGATAACCAATAAATTTATCCTTAGCAGTCCCTTCCTGGTAACTGGTATACATAGTTTCCCCATTTAATCTTATGGAAGATAAAATAGTAGTATTTTTAGGTGTATTTAATGGCTTCTTACCAATACAGCGGCTTCCTCCAGCAGAACGCCCATAAATCCTTGTTAAATCTGCATTTACGCCACTTTCATCAAGAAATACAAGTTTATTTTTGTCATAACCAGACAAATGTCCTGTCCATTCTTCCCTTTTCTGGGCTACGTCAGGGACGGTAACGCCCAGAAGCGTACAATGATTTTTTCTTATACACATATCCCATTTTTACAACTGCTTTCCGCACCGTTTCATTTGTAACTTTAAGGCATAATTTTTCAATTATTTCATTAATTGTTATGTCTGGCTGTTTGTCAATAAGCTCTGAAATATGTTTTGAATCACTTTCTGTTAAAATGGATTTTCTTCCACAATTATGTGTTTTAAGTTCACATGAAGTTTACATGGACCTGTTCTTTTTTTTTGTCTTATAATTCTGTTTACACTATTGACACTTATTTTAAAAATTTCTGATAAATCTTTTGTTTTATATCCTTTTTCATATGCGTCTGCTAATAATTTTCTTTCTTCATTACTTAACATTTTTATCACCTCTGTTCTTATTATAAATCATTTGTTAAGAAGTTATACTTTTGTTGGATTGCTATAAATTCAACATTTTCTGCAACAATTTTGAAATAAAAAGTCTAAAAAATCAAAATAAAATACTAAAAAATGCTCACAAAGTTGATTTGTTTACAATTTGTTCATTCATGCGTTTGTCCTGAAAATTTACTAATAATTGTGGACAATGTGTTATTGTTGATATATACTTAAAAAAGTATTATATGAGAAAGATAATTGTTATGACTAAAAAGTGTTTTAAATATTATGAAAGATTTGCAAAATCTGATTTTTTGCTATATTGTAATTAAAAAAAGAAAATTAAAGGGATTAATTAATATACTAAATAAGCAAAGGAATATATTATGGGAAAATATAGTGTAATAAACTTAGGTAATATAGGTAAACCAACAGCAGAAATTGTAAATAATTTTGTAAATAAAATTTCTAATGCTTTAGGATGGATAGTAACACCTAAAAATGTAAATTCTTCAATAATAGAAGCAAATAAATCTATTATTGAAGAGATTTCTAAAAGAAAAGACATAAATCCAATTGAGCGTGGAGCTATAGTAAGTAATTATAAAAAAATTATAAAACAGTATAAAAACCAAAAGGATATAATAAGTTTAGCTACTGAATATTTGACGCCGAAAGCCAAGCCAGAAAGTATAAGTGATGATTGGATTTCGTTTTTCTTTGACAAAGTTAAAGATGTGACAGAAGATGACATGAAAATATATTGGAGCCAAATTCTTGCGGGAGAATTCAACGAACCTAATACATATACAAAACAACTCCTACATACTATGTCAATTATGGATAGTAAAATAGCTAATAGATTTATAAAAATACGAAGTAGTTGTTTTTATTCACCACCTCATTTATATGCATTTATGTATAGGACGAATGGGGAAAATATTAAAAACGTTAAAAAATATGACAAAATGAAAATTTATATTGGTGATTTAAGGGAGTTGGATAGTTTAGGTTTAATACAATATAGATTTTCTGATTTTCATACTTTGGTAATTAAAAATAAAGTATTCTATTATGGTAATAAAATAATTAGGCTTAATACAGATATAAGGTCTATTGCTTTAGGTAATGTTGCCCTATCCAGTATAGGTAAACAATTATGTCGGATTGTACCAATGCAGTATAATGATAATATATTGAAAATATGTTTAGATTCATGGGAAAAACTGGGATATAACCCTGTTGTTGAAACTAATGAAGACAATAATGGCATTTTAATGTAAAGGGAATGTTTCTTTAAGAGTAAAAAAGTTGTATATCATTGACTTAATCCATTGTGCTATTTTCTAATTAATTTTGCCAAAAACTTAAAAAAGCCCAAAGAATCTCTGCTTTTAAATATGGAATTTATAAAATTAGGAAATTCCAAATAACTATGATTGATAAGCTGATATCTGAATACATAGATACAAAAGTTACTCCAAAATTGGGGTTGAGAGACGATAATCGTATGCATGATAAATATTTTGTATAATTGATATGGGTTATGTAATGCATAGTTCATATAACTGGACACCGGCCGCTAATAACAATGAAGAAACATTGGCGACAGTGTTAGATCATGCGTTAGTATCAAGATTTGCAGATGAATTTATACAATTATATAATGAGGCATGAAGTACATAGCTGAATTTGGAGGTGGTAATCTTTGGAACAAGATTTTTTATCCTTGATTAGAACATTCTTGTCAACAACAGAATATGCTGATATAGAAATTCCAATATTCAAATTAGTTTTTACAGAAAATATTTATAATTATGTATTGCAGGATGATCCAGAATATGCAAAGAGAATAATGGGAGATACTATATATGGTATGTATTATGTTACAAAAAATTATGAACAACAGCTTATTATAGAAAACACGGATAATATTGTTGAAATAATGCATAATCTTTTTCATGAAATGATACATATCCTTGATTTTAATGCTCTTGCAAAACATAAAAATAATTATAATATACGAGAATTGCAGGATGATACTTTTTTTATATTATGGTCGGAATTTCATGCAGAATATTGTTCATATAAGTATTTGATAAATTGTGCAAAAGAAAGTATATTTCCTCAAAATGTTCAAATTGAAATTCAAAGAAAATTTGCTTCCTATTTCAATCAACATATTAGGTTAGAGATACAATATGCGGCAGATTTTTGCGTGAGGTTATATGGACAGTATATAGCATTATATGATGTATTTGAAGATGATGTGGATATGTATCCTTCTCAATTCTATATCAATAGCGACTTTCTTGATATATATAATTATTTGAATAAACATAAGACTTTTGAAAAAATTAAAGATAATTTTGAAGAATTAGAAAGAATCTTTAGAAGATTGGAATCTAATAAAAAGTGATTGTCAGAATGATTCGAAAAGAAATAGTGGGTATATATGGAATGTATGTGCCTGCTATTTTTATATTACAGAAATCATGTAATATACCTTTAAGGAATGGAAAAGAAATAAATAAAATTGAAAAAAGTTTTTGTCTTTACTTGACACCAGCATTTCCGATATTATGGGTATGGGGCATATCTAGACGATGAGCGGTTAACATTTGGGGATTCAGATGGGGATATTAAGGAGTAAGTAAAAGGATTAGAATTGAAAAAGTGATTTTATAAGGCACAAGTGAAGGAATATATGCATAAGCAGTGAATTGCAGTAGAAGCATAGATAAGATTTTATAAATAATAATTATTTATGTGCAGATTATTTGGTGGGTGCACTTTCCTTTCTGTTTCTGGTATTGTTTTAACACTGTTCTGTTTTTTATAAATACAATGTCTTTATAAAAAGGTGTACAATATTCCACCAAAAACAGATGGTTTAGTCACTCCTGTTATCTTCCCATATATAGTAGAATCATTTCTGCTGGCAAATAAATGAGACGTCGGAAATGAGAAAAGAGTGCAGTATTATGATAAAAAAGCAGTGGGAAGAAGAATAAAACAGCTACGGAAAAGTAAGGGGCTGACACAGCATGGTCTGGCAGGATTTCTTGATTATACAGGCAGCAGGCAGTTACAACGTATAGAAACCGGGGAAACTTCCTGTACAGTGGAAAAACTGATGGAGATTGCACAGATACTGGAAACCAGTACGGATTTTCTTCTGTTTGGGCAGGAAATGGATAGTAAAGACCAGTATTACAAAGTTTTTGAGGGAAAAAACAGCAGCCAGAAGCAGTACCTTCTGGCAGTATTGGAGGCAGCAGCTGGTAATCTTACGCTTCTGGAATAAAAAATAATAGTGGGTTTGCAGCCAGTCATTTAAGTGGAAAATGGCTGGCTTTTTATGTACATGTAAAAATCTTTTCTGTTTGGATGCATTATGAAAGATAAAAAAGACAGATATGACAGATATAAAAAAATAATAAAACTTACCAGACAAAGACGTGCTGCATACCAAACAAAACCGTTTTAAAACTGGTCTGGCTGCTTTAAGATATATCCAGGCTTGATAAACAAGCTGTAGGACATTGAAAAGTGAATAGGACACGCATACACACTGATTTTATTTTCACCTTTAACTATAATTGCCAAAAGCAGAAGGTTAGGGGCAGCAAAAACCCATTTCGTGCGGTGAAGTACCAGGGTGCAGGATTTCTAATCCGGATAGTTTTATGAAAACTGTCTGCCAGATTTTGAATCTGCATTGTGCCTGCAGACTGGTATTGAGCAGAGGTTTGTGCTTACTGGCGTAGCTGCCAGGTTAAATGAGGTAAAACAGCGCCAGAATTTCAGCGTAAAGCATTTTCTGGGAGTGGCTGCCTGTGGATTCCGCCAGGTATGGAATAATTCCATGCCATGGGCAATGGTGGGGACACAGCGGTGGACTGGCTATCCTGGTGTATGTTACCCGGCTGGGGGATGTAAGTGGGAACTTACATGGAACAAATTGGCTATTTGGATTTTTAAGGATAATGTGGCAGTTTTGCCACGTTGTCCTTTGGAATAAGAAAACTGTAAAGATAATTGGTACTGCTTTAAACCAGCATAACGTAAAGTTAATTTAAATGGGTTATACTCGTATGCAGGAAAACAGTTTCTTTATTCCAGAGGATAACAGCCGGCATATCTTCCTGTAAAAATCCAGAAAATTTTATTATGTGTGGTATCACGTATGGAGGAAGATTATGGAAAGAAACCGTTTGAAAACAGGAAATGTCAATGTGGGGTGTCCAGCTGTTTTATTTTTAAACCAGGATAAAGCAGGGGCAGATGTAGAAAAAATGACGGGACAGTGCAGTCCATTGTGCAGGTTTAATATACTGGATGTAAACATGGTGCCTGCAGGAAAAGAACTTTGCAGGAATATAGACAGGGACACTGTAAATGAATTTGTAGATGGATTAACCATTGTCCTGCTGGCAGTATGGTTCCAGTGTACAGCAGTGTGTTATGGATATGGAGGTGCAGTGTCATGGCAGATATAAAGCGTGGTAATATTTTTTATGCAGATTTAGGGGCAGAATACCATGGCAGTATGCAGGGTGGTATACGGCCTGTAGTGGTAATAAGCAATAATAAAGCAAACAGGTACAGTACCGTGCTTACGGTAGTTCCATTATCATCAAGAATTTCTAAAAAACAGGACCTGCCTGTACATGTTCTTGTACCTGCAGGGAAAAGCAGGGGGCTTTTACAGGACAGCCTTGCATTATGTGAACAGGTGACAGCTTTAGATTCCAGGCAGATTATAGAATATATAGGGATTGTAGATGCAGAAATACTTTTAAGGATAACAGAAGCAGTGCAGGTACAGGTGGGGGTATTTGGCCAGTACAATTAAAAACATATAAACATTTGAAAAATGGCTGTGAAAAGAAGCTTTTCACAGCATGTACATAGCTGTCATAATCTGGCAGCATTATTTTTTATAAGGAGGCAGGCAGAAGTGACAGCAGAAGAACATAGGAAAATGCTGGAAACCAGTTTTGAAGATGTAAAACTTGAAAACCTGGCAGATATCAGCAAAATCAGGATTAACAGGGAGCTTTCACTGGATGGGAGGAAAAAGCAGTATGTCAGGAAAACAGGGAATCCCTATATGGTATGTGTTGGAGGGATGAAAGTAAAAGTGCAGTTCACAGAAGGCGGTATTTCCTTTGATGAAGCGTTTGAGAACCTGCTTTTATCTGTATAATTTATAACTATGCAATAACAGTATCAAAAAATATAATAAAAAACAGTGGAAAAAACCGGCAGGGTGTGCTAAAATCATTTCAGGACTAAATTTCATATTTTCTAACTTGGGACTAAATTAGCGCCCTTCTGGGTTTTCTGACAGTTTAGAAAACCAAAAAGGAGCGGTACTATGGGTAACAAGGTCAAAAAAATCTATCATGCTGCCATCTATGTAAGGTTGTCAAAAGAAGATGGCGATGTTTCTGACGCTTTCAAAGAGGAAAGCAACAGCATTTCAAACCAGAAAAATCTGGTCCGGGATTTTCTTAAAGATAAGGAAGATATTGTTGTGGTATCGGAAAGGGTGGACGATGGTTACAGTGGTTCCAGCTTTGAGCGTCCTTCGTTCCAGCTTATGATGGAGGATATCAAAAAAGGCATTGTGGACTGTGTTGTAGTCAAAGACCTTTCACGTTTTGGGCGTGAATATATCGGCTCCGGCCAGTATATTGAACGTCTGTTTCCAGCGTTAGGGGTGCGTTTTATTGCAATTAATGATAATTACGACAGTCTGGACAGGAAAGACCAGGCGGACGAAATCCTGCTTCCTTTTAAAAATCTCATTAATGATGCTTACTGCAGGGATATTTCTATAAAGATAAGAAGCCACCTGGAAGTAAAAAGGAGAAAAGGGGAATTTACAGGCGCTTTTACACCTTATGGATATAAAAAAGACGAGTGTAATAAAAATAAGATTGTTATTGATACTTTTGCGGCAGGTGTTGTGAAAGATATCTTCCGTTTAAAACTGCATGGTTACAGTAATGATGCCATTGCTGCCAGGCTTAATGGCATGGGTATGCTTTCACCAATGGAATATAAAAATACTATGGGAAGCAGTTACCAGACAAGCTTTAAAACAAAGGAAAAAGCCTTATGGAGTTCGATGACAGTAAAGCGTATCCTTGGGAATGAGGTTTATATAGGGAATTTGGTACAGGGCAGGCAGACAACGCCTAACCATAAAGTAAAAAAGACTATATTAAAGCCAGAAAATGAATGGGCAAGGATAGAGGGAAACCATGAGCCGGTTGTATCCGCCAGGGATTTTGCTATTGTGCAGCGACTGCTTGGGCTGGATACCAGGACAGCGCCGGACCAGGCAGAAGTATCACCGCTTGCAGGGCTTGTAACCTGTGCAGGATGCGGGGCTTCCATGGTAAAGAAAAGCAGCATTGCTGGTGGAAAGAAATATTATTATTATGTGTGTTCCTATAATAAGGAAACAAAAGAATGTAGCAGCCACAGAATCCCTGTGGGGAAACTGGAAGAAAGCGTCCTTAAGCTTTTAAAAGTGCATACCAGCAATATCCTTGATTTGCAGCGTATCATGGATAAAATAGCATCTGTGCCATTCCAGGAGCTGGATATCAAAGAACTTGAAAAACGCATAGAGCAGAAAGAAGAAGAAACAGAGCGTTTTAAGGAACTGCGCAATATGCTGTATGAGGATATGAAAGATGGGATTGTGTCAAAAGATGATTACACAGAACTGCATGAAGCTTATACAAAAAAGCGCAACCAAGCAGAAGAAGCCATCAGGAAAATGAAAAAGGAAATCCAGGATATTCTTGCTTCCAATACGGACAAATACCAGTGGCTTGATTATTTTGTACAGCACCAGGATATTGACAGCCTGACAAGGAATGTGGCTGTTGAGTTAATTGAACAGGTGAAGGTAACAGATAAAAATAATATAGAAGTAATATTTAATTTTGCTGACTGTTATAAGGATATCTTAAATAACCTGCAATACGCAGGATGCAAGGCGGGGCATGACAGCAGTGGCAGGATAAAATTTGAATTGAAGGAGGCTGTATGACATGGCAAGGAAATCAAGAAAGAAACTATTAGATAATGCTGGAAACATGGAACAGAAAGCCTCTGCAGCTTCTGTTAAAAATAAGAATGCCTGTTACAAGGCTGGCTTATATGCCAGGCTTTCAGAAGAATCTGAAGCAGACAGGGAGCGTGCAACAATAGAAACACAGATGGATTTACTGCGCAGGTTTGTATCAGACAGTGATGACATAGCGGTAGAAAGAGAATATTTCGATATCTCTTATTCTGGCACAAATTTTAACAGGCCGGGATTTGAAGAAATGGTACAGGATATTAGGAAAGGCATTATTAACTGTATCATTGTAAAGGATTTGTCCAGGCTCGGCAGGGATTATATTGAAACAGGTAATTATATTGAAAGGGTATTTCCGTTTTTTAATGTAAGGTTCATTGCAGTCACTGACGGCTATGATTCTAATAAATCCGGGGAAGAGCTGCTGGTGCCATTAAAAAATATGGTGAATGAAATGTATTCAAAGGATTTGTCAAAAAAGGTAAAGACGGCATTTGAAACAATGAGGAAAAATGGAGAATACCCATCGGGTTCTGTACCATATGGATACCGCAGGGTAAACAGGCATCTTTTACCTGATGATGAAACAAAAGATAATGTAAAAGAAATTTTCGATTTGTTTCTGGACGGCATTAAAATAAACAGGATTGTAAAATACCTTTCAGCTAAAACGGTAAACCCAAGGGCATATAAATATTTAAAGTCAGGAAATGCCATTCCAGAGGGTTTTTATACAGGCTGGAATATCCAGACCGTGCATGGCATACTGGGAAATGCTGTTTATACAGGTGCAAGCATATGGAATAAATCCAAAAAAGTTAATGGAAAAAGGGTAAAGCTGCCTGAAAAAGAATGGACAGTAATAGAAAATACCCATGAAGCACTGGTAAGTAAAGAAGATTTTAATAAAGTGCAGGAAATGCTTAAGAAAAAGGCATCAGACTTTCATGCGTCCTGTGTCCATGACCATGCGCAGTATAACCTTTTCGGAAAGAAAATTATATGTGGCAGCTGTGGGAAGACCATGGGTTTCCGTGTGGAATACTTAAAAAATGGCAGCAATAAAAAAGTATACCGCTGCCGCACTTACCTTAATGGCAATTCTGCTGGATGCACCAGCCATAAAATATCTGCCTGTGAAGTGGAACATGTTGTGTTCCAGTCTGTCCATAAACATATGGAGCTTTGCATAAGTACAGAGGATATGGTAAAAAGAATGAATGCCAGGACAGAAAGCCAGAAGAAATATAACCTGTATGGAAAAGAAGCAGATAAAATAAGGAAGGAACTGCAAAAGGCAGCGGAAATTAAAGCAGGTATTTTTGAAGATTATAAAGAACATCTGATAGATGAAGAACAGTATGTGCAGATTAGTAAAAATTATGCAGATAAAATGAAAGTGCTGGAATGCAGGCTGGAGGAGATGTTAAAAGCACAGGCATCTTATTCAAAATCATACCACGTTGATACAGACTGGAAAACAGTTGTAGAAAAATATTTAAAAAAGCGTAAACTGACAAAGGAAATGGTGGGGGCATTTGTAGAAAGCGTTGTTGTGCATGAAGGCGGCAGGCAGGAAATACGCCTGGTTTATGATGACATGCTTAAGGAACTTCTGGCATTAAGCGCAGAAAGGCAGGGTATTTCTAATGGATAAAATAGTTGTTGCAATGTATCTGCGTTTATCAAGGGAGGATGATAATAAAAATGGTAAAGAGGAAAGCAACAGTATCACGGCACAGAGGGAACTGGTTAAAAGCCATATAGAAACTGTTATGGCTGGGCAGCCTTACAGCATTTTGGAATTTTGTGATGACGGTTATTCTGGTGTTGGTTTTGAAAGGCCAGGATTTAAAGCAATGACAGAAGCAGCCAGGTCAGGGGGAATTAATGTAATAGCAGTAAAAGATTTTTCACGCTTTGGAAGGGACTACCTGGAAGTGGGCAGGTATCTTGAATTTATTTTCCCTGTCATGCAGGTGAGGTTTATTTCTGTTAATGATAATTATGACAGTAATAACCAGGCTGGTGCAACAGGCGGTATGGGAATGGCACTGAAAAATCTTGTATATAGTATATACAGCAGGGACCTGGCAAAAAAAGTCCGCACGGCACAGCATACCAGGGTAAAAAATGGGGAATTTATTGCTTCTTTTGCCCCATATGGATATAGGAAGGATCCAGAAGATCCACATAAGCTGCTGGCAGATGCAGAAGTGGCATGGGTGGTACAGAAAATATTCCAGATGGCAGCAGATGGAACCAAAGTTTCTGAAATAGCAAGGTATCTGAATGAAATGGAAGTGCCAACAAAATATTTGTATCACAAGGCAAAAGGGGATAATTTCCCATGTATTTACAGCCATACTAAGATTAAATTATGGGACTGCTCCATGATAAGCAGGACTATTAAGAACCAGGTATATCTTGGAAAATTAGTATGGAACCAGTCAAAATGTGGGATTGATACAGGTAAAAAGCAGGTAAAACAGCCAGAAGAAGAGTGGATTGTTTATGAAAACCACCACCAGCCCCTCGTCACACAGGAAGTTTTTGATAAAGCAAACAGAAATATCATTCCAAGAAACAGCAGCAGGAAAGGAATAAAGCAAAAGAACAAGATGTTTTTCTGTGGATACTGTGGAAAAAGCCTGCAGTGCCGGAGCAGCAGGTATTCCTGCCGCAGCTGTGTACAGCAGAAAAAGAATAACTGCCAGAATGTCAGTATCAGTGAAAAAAATCTGCATGAAGCAGTAACCTGCCAGATAAGAAGCATGGTAAGTGTACTGGCAGATAAAAGGAAAGCCATTAAAAAGCAGGGCAAATACAGCAGAAGGGCTGTCCTTGAAAGTATTGTAAGTAATAATATGAAAGCAATATCCCAGTGGAAAGATACCAAGGTAAATCTTTATGGACAGTACAAAGACGGAAAGATTACAAAAGAGGATTATATAACAGAAATGGAAAAAGGAAAAGCAAAACTTCTGGAACTGGAACAGGATAAAGAGGAAGCACAGAAAGAACTGGATGCTATGATGAAAACGGAAGCAGCAGAAGAAATCCAGGAAGAGGAATTGTCAGGACTGTCAGTGCTTGAAACTTTTGACAAAGAAAAGATACAAATACTGGTGGAAAAAGTTTTTGTCTATAGTAGTGATGCAATAGAAATCGTTTGGAAAACCAGCAATCCATTTGGGTAATGGTGCAGGAATAAGCAGTAATTTTGTTTGTAAAAAACAGGATAGTTTTTGGAACATTTGAGCCATAGGCAGTGTGCCTGTGGCTCAAAAAATTTAAAAAAATTCAATATTTTTTTTGTTCCTTACTTGACACAGGCAGAGGCGGCTCTCACCTATGCGGAGGTAAAAGCCTTAGCCATCGGAAATCCCTATATTAAACAAAAGATGGTGCGCCCGTAAACCGCTAATTTATTGGCGGTGCGGTCTAGTTAAAATACTCCCTTTAGCAAGGAGTAGGTAAA